>JANMCB010000282.1:0-2513 GCA_031360805.1 Rhodoferax sp. | reverse complement strand
GGTGCTCTCGGGCCTGCGCAGCGCCACGATTGCGTCTGTGGGCATGACTACCATCACGGCGCTGATTGGGGCGGGCGGGCTGGGTGCCATCATGTTTGAAGGGCTGTTCAGCAGCGCGCAAGACCTGGTGCTGCTGGGCGTTTTGCCCATTGTGGCGCTGGCCGTGCTGGCCGATACGCTGTTCAAGCTGGGCATCCTGCAGGCACAGGCGGCTGTCCATGCCCGGCCTGCCAACGCAATCGACGAAGTGCCCGCATGATTGAATTTGTCAACACCGGCAAATCGTACGGCACTGCGCGCGTGATCCACGATTTGAACCTGACGATTGAAAAAGGCGAGCTTTTGGTGGTGATTGGCCCCTCGGGCTCCGGCAAGTCCACCTTGCTGAAAATGATCAACCGCATGGAAGACCATGACGCGGGCAATATCCTGCTCAACGGTGAGGAGATTTACAAATTCAAGGTGCGGGATTTGCGGCTTCGCATGGGCTATGCCATTCAATCGGTGGGACTGTTCCCGCATTGGACCGTCGAGCGCAACATCGCCACTGTGCCGCAGATGCTGGGCTGGAGCAAAGAGAAAATCAGCCAGCGCGTGTCCGAGCTGTTAGAGTTGTTTCAACTCGACGCCCCCGAGTACCGCAACCGCTTTCCGCACGAGCTGTCGGGCGGGCAGCAGCAGCGTGTCGGGGTGGCCCGTGCGCTGGCAGCCGACCCCGAAGTGCTGCTGATGGACGAGCCGTTTGGTGCCCTGGACCCCGCGACCCGCAGCGCGTTGCAGCTGGAACTCAAGCGGGTGCACCGGGCATCGGGCAAGACCATCGTGCTGGTCACGCATGACATTGACGAGGCCTTGCTGCTGGCCACCAGAATCGTTTTGCTCGACCAGGGTCGCATTGTGCAGGCGGCTTCGCCGCTTGATTTATTGGCCACGCCTGCCAACGATTTTGTGCTGAACTTTGTCGGCCGCAATGACATTGGCATCAAGATGCTGTCGGTAAGGCAACTGCGCGGGCTGGCCCGGCCTGAAGCCGCTGTTGAAGCGCCCAGTCTGCCGCAGGACACGAGCTTGCGTGAACTGGTGTCGTTCATGGCGGCAAGCGGCGTCACGCGCGTGAACGTGATCGACAAGCAGGGCGGCCATGCGGGCGTCGCGTATGCGGCCGATATTTTCAGCCTACCTTCTTCGAACGAAGCGGGTTTTGAAAAGCCAACTCGCAAATGACGCTCAACGGATCACCCTCAGCGTCGCAATCGCCTGCACCTGCCCAACCGGTTCAGGGTTACCAGTGGCAAAAGGACGGTTTGTTATGGGCTGTGTTCACTCTGCTGTTGTTGGTCGCGGTGCTGCCGTATTCAGCGCCACTGTTTTCCAGGCTGTTCCCCGCGTTGCAGCGGCCGGTGTATGTGCAGGAGCCGTTTGCCTACCTGTTGTGGCAGCACTGCGTGCTGGTCGGCGTCTCAAGCGGCATGGCAGTGCTTGTCGGTACCGCTGCAGGGCTGTTCGTTACGCGCCCTGCGGGTCGCGCGTTTGAGCCGGTGGTGCAGGCCCTGTTGTCGATGGGCCAGACCATTCCGCCGGTTGCGGTGCTGGCGCTTGCCGTGCCGGTGGTCGGCTTTGGTGAACTGCCCGCATTGATTGCGCTCACTTTGTATGGCCTGCTGCCGGTGTTGCAGTCAACGGTGGCTGGCCTGCATTCTGTGCCTGTCGCGGTGCGCCAGGCCGCAGATGGCATGGGAATGTCATCCTGGCAATGTCTGGTGCAGGTCGAGATGCCGCTGGCGCGGCCAGTGTGGCTGGCGGGCGTGCGCGCGTCGGTCATCATCAACATCGGCACGGCGGCGATTGCATCGACCGTCGGCGCCAAAACGCTCGGCTCGCCCATCATCGTGGGCTTGAGCGGCTTCAACACGGCCTATGTATTGCAGGGCGCACTGCTGGTCGGGATGCTGGCCATCGTCGTTGACCTGATGTTCGAGCGAATTGCCAAGCGGGTGGCGTGGCAGGCCTGATTCCATTTCCAAATCATTCGTGAACGTTGTTGTGCCTCCTGACCGTGCTATAGCACTGTCTTCGTCGGCACGCCTGGTTCACAAATGATTTAGAAACGAAATGAGGGCTGCGCCTGGAAGGTGTCTGGTCGCTGTGCGGCTGGCGCGAACCCTCAGGGCGCGGCGTCCAGCACCAGCTGCGTTTGCGTCACGACGGCGCACAGCTTGCCCTGTTCATTGGTGATGGTGGTCTGCCACACCATGGTGGAGCGGCCCCGGTGCAGCGCGACGCAGGTTCCCGTAACTGTTGTGCCATGCTTGGCGCCTGCGATGAACTTGGTGCTGGAGTCCGTGGTGGTGGTGCGTTTGCCCGCTGGCAAATTGATGACGGTGCCAACAGCGCCCAGCGTGTCCGCAAAAGCCATGTAGGCGCCGCCATGAAGAATGTCGCCGGGCGTACACAGGTCCTTGCGAACCGCCATTTCGCCAACCACCCGTTGGTCCTCAACATCGGTCAAACGA
>JANMCB010000237.1:0-5612 GCA_031360805.1 Rhodoferax sp. | reverse complement strand
TGCTGATCATTGTGGTGGGGCTTTCGGCGGCCTTGCAACATCCGGCACAGGCGGTCACACACCCGGTTGATGATTCGCGCAGCACTGTTCTGGATGGCAACGTGCCGATGCAGTGGCGTTCGCTGTCACCCTCGCGCGGTGACCACCAAGTGCAGGGGATCACCCGCGTGCAGATCAAGCTGGATACCCGCAACTGGGTCGGCCAGGTTGGCCGGATCTATATGGCATTGCCAGCCCAGCCGGGTGCCCAGGTCCAGGCGAGCTGGCGCACACAGGGGCCGCTGCTCAATGGTCAACTAAACTCGGGCCAGCGCGGATTGATCTGGTCGGGGCTGATTTCGGCTGCGTCGCTGGACGATGTGCTCACAGTCACTGTCCAGACCGATGGCCGTTCGTTGTCCAGCGCGCAGTTGTTGCGGTTCTATTTCGAGATTGATTTGCCATGACTTTGTTCACTCGGGTAGGTATGCTGCTGCTGGCAGGTTTGTCGCCGTTCATGGCGCAGGCGCAAGGCTTTTCAGCGTTGATTTCGCCACCCAGGGTCGAGACCGCCCTCAAACCCGCTCAAACCACCCGCCAGGTCCTTGAGATCACACAGGTCGGGCCGCTTCCGGGGCGTTTTCGCATCTATACCAATGACTGGCGCATCAATGACACCGGCGGGGTTGATTTTTTTGAAGAACTCCAACCCGGAAGCTGCCGACCGTGGGTGGCGCTGGAACGGCGCGAATTGACGATTGCCGGCAACGGCAAACTGCGCTTCCGGTTCGAGATTACGCCGCCAGCAGATGCGCCGCAGGTCGAGTGCCGATTTGCCGTGATGTTTGAGGGCCTGGATACAGCCACTGCCTCCAGTGGTGGGCTGAGCTTCCCGGTTTCAGGCCGGATTGGTGTGATCGTTTACGCCGGCATGGTCGGCACACAGGCCGTGCTGGAAGTCACCGGCCAGCGGATCAGCACCGATGCCGCGAAGCTGCCGACGCTGGATGTCCGCAATACGGGCAACGCGCACGGTCGCGTGACCGGCTTGCTCAGCGGGACCGACGCAAAAGGCATCAAGCTGGAGTTCACGCCAGCAACATTGCCGGTGTTGGCCGGTGAAACGCGGGCCATCGCGCTGACAGCGACCCTCGAAGGCGGCGCCCCCGTGGCACAAATCAGCTACCCGGTCACCGTCAAAGGTGCCTTGGAGTGGGGTGGAAAGCGGGTGCCGTTTGAGCACACGTTCAAAGACCAGTGATGTTGCGCCAGGGTTCGCTGCTTGCGCTCCTGTTCAGCCTTCATTTTTCCGGGGTCGCTCAAACTTCGCCTCCTTCACCCGTTTCACCCGCTTCATCTGCCTCCACAACCGCATCGGTGCCGGAAAAAGCGCCTTTGCTCGCGCCAGCGCCCTACCAGGATCGGACCATTGAAGGCCTGGCGCCAGACGAAGCTGACCAACGCGAACAGGGCAAATTTGACGCCTCTGGCCTTCCCCGCGGGTACAGTCTTGAGGCGCTGGCCGACTGGCGTCAGAGTCAGGGTCTGACGACACGCTCGGTTGGCCTTAAAGCCAGCGGCTACTTGGACACGCTGCATTTCGGCAGCCTCTCAGGCAACCTGACGTGGCAGGGCGACGCCGAAGGATCGGGCACACCTACCTCGTACATTCTTCGCCAGGTTGGCATGCCGTTTGAGGGCGGTTGGCGTGCCGACAGCGCTTTGGGCATGACCAACCTGCCCACGCTTGATCTGGCCCGTAAAAGCACGCGCATCACATTGACCGGCCCTGCCATGCGGGGCCTGACCAGCCACTGGCTGCAAAACGGCGACCAGGGCGTGCTCGTAGGCTTGGGGCAGCCAGGGCGCTTTGAAGGCTTTCCGGTTCCCAATTTCACGGTGACCCAGGGCAGCTACGGCCTGGTGGGGCTGCATGATCAGCGGCGTCAGGCCGACGGCTTGTGGCAATGGGGTGGCATGCTCGCGCAGGCGCGAAATGTGCCATCGGTTCTGGCGGTATCGCCGCAAGGCGTTGGCAACCTGGACGCTCAGGGCCTGTACCTCACTTTGCGCCATGAAGGCGGCCCAGGCGGCCGTTTCTGGCAAGCCAACGCGCTGGCAGGCAGCAACACCGGGGCTGACTTTGCCGGTGTCGCCAACCCACCTGCCAATGGCCTGTGGCTGGATGGTGGCTTTGCACTTGGCGCGCACCAGAACAGTTGGGGCCTGTTTCGGCTGGACCCGGGCCTGGCCTGGCTAGACCTTCCGCTGGCCAGCGACCTGCAGGGCGGCTACTGGCGCCATGCACGGCGCACCCGGCAGTGGTCAAGCGAGTCCGGGCTGGACCTGCTGGGGTCGGTATCTGGCACGACGCCCAGTGGCTACTTTGCCACCAGCAGCTTGAATTACCAGTACAGCACTGACACCAGTTTTGGTGGCGCGATCAGCCTGCGCCGCTTTGGCGCCGAAGCACAGTCGCTTTTGCTGTACACCCAGTTTGCCAATACCCTGGGCAGCAGCCGGGCACAAATTGAATGGGGGAGTGCCGACTCGGGCGACAGGCTGACGCGATTGCAGTTCGATCACGACTGGCGCTTCCTGCAGGCACTGCGGCTCTCCACCTCAGTGTCTGTCGACAGCGATTTGAAGCAGGGCGTCGCCAGCCAGGGGCGCGGCGTCGCCGTCAACGCCGATTGGGAATTGGGTCAAACGCTGACTGCCACCAACTCAATTCAGGGCCGCTGGGCGACAGACCAGACCCAATACAGCGTCAATGCCGGCTTCACCTGGCGCTTCGCGCCGCAGTGGTCCCTGCAAACCACGTTGTTTGCTGTTCAGGGCGCCAACAACCTGCAGGCCTTTGTTCAAAGCCCGCTGACGCCGGTGCCGCTTCCAGCCACCGCCATCAACGACAGCGGCGTGTTCCTCAGCCTGCGCTACGACGTTTATGCCGGTCGTGCCAGCGCACCATTGGGCGGCTCGCCTGGCAGCGCGGCCGGGCGGCTGACGGGCTCGGTTTACCTGGACGAGAACCAGAACGGCAAGCGCGATGCGTCGGACCGCGGTGCTGTCAATGTCACCGTGCTGCTGGATGGCCGCTACGCCGCGCAGACCGATGCCCAGGGACGATTCGAATTCCCGTACGTGCGCGCCGGCGCGCATGTGATCACCGTCAGCAGCGACAACCTTCCGTTGCCCTGGACGATTGACAAGGATGGCCGTACCGAAGTGCGCGTCTTCACGCGGGACACGACCACGGTGGACATTGCCGCACAGCGGCAATAGCGCCGTTGCCGGTTGCGCAATGCAACGGTAGCGCCTGCCAGGGCGCTTTGCCTACAATCCGGGCCAACCCGGAGATATCTCAGATGAGCATCAAGAGCGATAAATGGATCCGCCACATGGCCGAGACGACCGGCATGATCGAGCCCTTCGAGCCTGGCCAGATCCGCAGCCGCGAGGTCGGCGGGGTGAGCCAGAAAATCATCAGTTACGGCACCAGCAGCTATGGCTACGACATCCGCTGCGCGCCTGAATTCAAGGTCTTCACCAACATTCACAGCACCGTGGTGGACCCGAAAAATTTTGATGAAAAAAGCTTTGTCGATTTCCATGGCGACAGTTGCATCATCCCGCCCAACAGCTTCGCCCTGGCGCGCACGCTGGAGTACTTTCGCATCCCGCGCAACGTGCTCACCATCTGCCTCGGCAAAAGCACTTACGCGCGCTGCGGCATCATCGTCAACGTGACGCCGTTCGAGCCGGAATGGGAAGGCTACGTCACGCTTGAATTCAGCAACACCACGCCACTGCCCGCCAAGATCTACGCTGGCGAGGGCTGCGCCCAAGTGCTGTTTTTTCAGAGTGACGCGGACGATGTCTGCGAGGTGTCGTACAAAGACCGGGGCGGCAAATACCAGGGTCAGGTCGGGGTGACACTGCCCAAGGCATGACGATTGGACGAACATTTTTTTAACAGGCTGGTTCAGGTTGATCACCTTTACAACACTGATTTGAGATACATCAAGTTACAGTACGCCCTTACCAAAAAAAGGGAGTTCTATGTCTTTTCGTCTCATCACCATTGCATTCGCCTGTGTTGCCGCAACGGGTTGCGCGTCCATCACCAACGACACCACCAACCCGGTCCGGTTCGAAACCTTCAATGCCGCAGGTGTGGAAGTCAAGGACGCTGACTGCAAACTGGAAAACGACTACGGTCAGCAAAGTGTCAAGACGCCCGCCACGGTGAACGTTCGGCGTTCATCCAAGGATTTGCAAATCACATGCGTCAAACCGGGTGAAACCGAGGGCCGTGGTGTTGCTATTTCAAGGGCAAATGCGGGCATGGCAGGCAATATCATTTTTGGCGGCGGCATTGGGGCCATCATTGACCACAACAAAGGCACGGCTTACACCTACCCGCAGTGGATTCAGGTCGTGATGGGAAAGATGCTCTCCTTTGATCGCAGGGCGGATGCTGACGGCCAGCCAAATCGCGGTGGCGATATGCCAGTGGCTGAGGCCAAGAAGTAATCCATACAGTTGAAGCCGTCTCCTGGTTCGAAATTTGAATGCTATATATAAAGTAGCAAACTATATAATAAATACGAGGGCTAGAGGCAGTTTTTATTGGTATTTTGTCTAAAAACCAGCATTTTGCGCCGATTTTTTGAATATTTCATATCGCCGGTGATATGAAGTGTCCAAGCCGCTCAAAGCGCCGCACTCGCACCGCTTTGAGTCTTGCGCCCACCGTGGGTAAACTCTTTGCCACCATGGCATTGCTTTTGCGAAACCTGCGTATGTTCCTGGCCCTGACCCTGGCCCTGTGTGCAGGGCTCTGGGGCTGTGCCACGATGACGGCGGACGAATGCAAGGTTGCCAACTGGGGTGACATCGGCCTGCGTGACGGCGTGGAGGGCGCAGCGCTCTCTCGGCTGGACTACCGCGTGAAAGATTGTGCTGAAGCCAAAGTGGCGGTTGACACCGCCCGCTACCTGCAGGGGCGGGAGCAGGGCTTGTTGCAGTATTGCCGCATTGAAAATGCCGTGCCTCTGGGGCTGAATGGCAAGAGTTACGACGGCGTCTGCCCGGCACCGCTTGACGCAGAGTTTCGCAGGCACTTCCGGCTGGGGCGTGACGTGCACGACGCGCGGGTCGCGGTCCGCACCCTGGAGGGCAATATCGGCAACGCCGAAGACCGCCTCAGAACTGCGCCCAACGACGAAGACCGCCGCCGGGCCCGCGAGGCACTGCGCGACCTCGATTCCGACATTCGCCGCGCCAGAGACCGCCAACGCGACGCCGAGCGGGCGCTCGACCGGCTGCGTTAAAGCAACTCGCTGCCGGTGCGCCACAGGACCGGCCAACCCCGATTTTGGCGCCTGCTACTGCACAGCGCCTGAACTGAACCGGGCGTCGATGGTCGTGCCAAGTGCTGTGCGCACGGCGATTTGCAACCCGCGCGTCATGTCGGCCAGCGTCATGCTGGGCGTTCCCTGCTCGGGCAAATAGGGCACATGAATGAACCCGCCGCGCGCCCGTTTGAAGCCGCGCTGGGTCGCAAGGGCATGCATCAAGCCATAAAAAACGTGGTTGCAGACAAAGGTGCCGGCGGTTTGCGAGACTTC
>JANMCB010000229.1:0-1793 GCA_031360805.1 Rhodoferax sp. | reverse complement strand
ACTTTGGCGCAACCCCCGTTTCGCAATGCCTGGGCGGCAATCGCTGCATTGTTCAAAAAGCAGTAGCCGCCCATAAAGTCCGCGCCCGCATGGTGGCCGGGCGGGCGTGTGGCGCAGAACACCGCACGGGCGCCCTGGGACACGAGCAGGGCCGCACTGGCCGCCGCGTCGGCTCCCGCTTTGGCAGCAGCCCACGTTCCCGCGACCAGCGGCGTGCCGTTGTCCATCGAATACAAGCCAAGTCGTCCCGTAAAGTTAGTGGGCTCCACGTCGCTTCGCAGGCTGCGTATGGGCCAGACCGAGGGGAACGGCTGGGCCGTTTCATTCGCCGGGTCAATCGCCACCCATTGCGCCCAGGCTGACTCCAGAAAAGCGAGGTAACGCGGCGTATGCACCTGCGCCAAAACCGCCCGGCTGTCCACGTGGGGCGCCTGCCATTCATGCCCGCGCGCTGCCAGTTCCGTCTGCACAAAATCGGCTCGGGCGGGGGTTTCAAGGCACGCCACCCGCTCGCCCCGGAAGAATTCGAAGGCGGGGGCGTGCAGGGCGTGTTGGGGGGAGAATAGGGTGATCACTGCTTGAACGCAATCGGCGTCGGCAAGTCCACCCTTACCGTCTGGCCAGACAGTAAATCCACCCTTACCGTCTGGCCAGCCGGTAAATCCACCCTTGCCGTCTGGCCAGACGGCATATCCACCATCACCGGCTGCCCTGGCACGGTGCAACCGGTATCGCAACATTTTCCTGGCTGGCGCACTTTGGTGATGGCGCGTGTGGGGTCATGCGGTGCGGCGGCAGGTGAACCATCAGCGGCGATGCCGCGCTCCAGGATGCGCTCGACCAATTCCACCTTGCTGCCCACGGGATAGTTGCGGTAAATCTCCTGCTTCATGGCTTCGGGCGAACCACCGCCGTGCAGGCTGATCACGCTGTACCAGCCGCCCTGGTAACCGGCGGTGAGGTCTTCGATGAAGCGGGCGGTCTGGATGCGCTGCTCATAGGGCACGTCTGGGTTGGCGCGCAGCACTTCGCTAAGTCGGGCAGCAGTCTCGGGGTTATGGTCTTCATCCGGCCCGGGCAAGGTGACGATCAGGCCGCCGCTCACGTAGTGGGCGATGCGGTGCATGTCGTAAATTTTGGTGGCCAGGAGCAGCTTGCCGATGTTGCTGAACACCGGGTCGGGCATGAAAGATTTGCTGTGTTCGTCCATCTTGCCGTAGACACTGGCGGCCACGCCGCAGGCAAAAAAGCTTTCGGTGATGGTGATGAGCTCGACCATCTGTTCGCGCAGGTGCGTCTCTTTGGCGGGGTCAAAGCCGTTGGCCTCGCACATCAGTGCGCCTGCGCCGATGAGCAGGTCGCCAAAGCCGGCCCGCGCCCCAATGCAGGTATGGCGGTGGTGCGTGGCGTAGCTGTAGGTGAGGTGGCCGCTGTGTTCCCAGGTGCCCAGGCTGCCGTCGTAGAACACGTGGTCGTAAGGAACGAAGACTTTGTCGAACAGGCACACGCCCGTGCTCTGGCCATATTTGCGGCTGAAAAGCGCGTCGCCATGTTCGAGCTTCTCACCAGGACGGCCAGCGGGCCGGGCGACGATGGTTAACCCCGGCGCATCAATCGGCACGGCACAACACACAGCGAAATCGGCATCCTTTTCGCCCATGTTGCGGCACGGCATGACCAGCAGTTCATGCATGTAGGGCGCGCCCGTGACGATGGCTTTGGTGCCACTGATGACGATCCCGCGTCGGCCGTTTTGCACGGCATTGCGTTCGATCACGTGAACATAGGTGTCG
>JANMCB010000224.1:0-4770 GCA_031360805.1 Rhodoferax sp. | reverse complement strand
GCCGGTGCCGCCTTTTTTGCCAGTTGCATGAAGGCCGGGGTTGATCTGTCAAAGCTGCCCGGCCTGCGCCAGGTGCGCGCTTTGGGCACCACCGGCTCGCCCTTGAGCGAAGACGCGCAGAACTGGGGCACCGCGCAGTTCGCCAAATTGAGAGAGGGGCAATTTTCCGACGGGCCGCCCCTAGGAAAATTAGCCCCCACGGGGGGCAGCACAGCACACGAAGTGGCAAGCGTGGGGGCGAGTGCTGCCGCCGCGACGGGCCGCCCCGAGCAAGGCACGGCCCCCTCGGGGGGCAGGAAGCCACACGCAGAGGGCGACCGTGGGGGCGACATCTGGTGGTCAAACATATCTGGCGGAACCGACTTTGCGGGGGCGTTCATTGGAGGCAACCGCGAGCTGCCACAGGTCCCCGGCGAGATGCAATGCCGCGAGCTCGGTTGCGCGGTCGAAGCGTGGAATGAACAGGGCGAGCCGGTGATCGGCGAAGTGGGTGAACTGATCTGCAAACGGCCCATCCCGTCCATGCCGCTTTACTTCTGGGGCGACGAAGGGCACAAGCGCTACCTGTCCAGTTACTTTGACATGTACCCCGGCAACGAAAGCCAATGTGCACCGTGGCGCCACGGCGACTGGCTGAAGGTCAATGAAAGGGGCGGCTGCGTCATCTATGGGCGCAGCGACGCCACCATCAACCGCCACGGCCTGCGCATGGGAACCAGCGAGCTCTACAGCGCCATTGAGGCCCTGCCTGAGGTGCTGGACAGCATGGTGGTCGATCTGGAGTTCCTGGGCCGCGAAAGCTACATGCCGCTGTTCGTCGTGCTGCGCGATGGCATTGCGCTGGATGACGCAGTGCGCCAGCGGCTTGCCAACGCCATCAAAACCGCCCTGAGTCCGCGCTTCGTTCCAAACGACATTTTTCAGGTGCTTGAGATCCCGCGCACGCTGTCGGGGAAAAAGCAGGAGCTTCCCATCAAAAAGCTGCTGTTGGGTCAACCCATTGACAAAGTCATCAACCGCGAGGCGATGGCCAACCCGGCCTGCCTTGATTGGTATGTGGCATTTGCGCGGGAGCGCAGTAACACGGGTGCGACGGCATGACGCCTGTACAGACAGGAAGCGTGGAAACAGGAACGGAGGAACAAAGGAACGGAGGAACGGGAAAACAGGGCCGGAAAAATAGGTAGCAAATGGGCCGCATTTCAGGCCGTTAATTAAGGCACTACCGATAGAATCCTGCCATCCCAACTTTCTCCGACCATTGCAGCCCTTACTTTTCAAGGCATGAGCAACACCGACCCAAGCACCAACCCGGACGCATTGCACCAAAGCCACGACGTCGAGGCCAGCCTCCTTTACAGGGCCTACGCGCGTCAGCCAATGAACCTGCTGATGACGTTGCTGGTGGCACCGGCTGGCGCTGCCTTGTTGTGGTCTTCGCTGCCTGGTGTACCGTTAATTGCGTGGCTGGTTGGCATTCTTTGTGCAACTGCCTTGGGATTTCTGGGCTACAGGCTGTTCAAGAGCGCTTCCCCGGTCGGCCAGGAGGTTTCACGGTGGCAGAGATTCTTCGTGATTCAGGCTGTCTTGAGGGGGCTTGCCTGGGCACTCGGCCCCACATTGCTGATTTATCAGGGCATAGGCAATATGGCCTTCATGCTGGTCAGCATTCTGGTGTGCATCTGCGCTGTTGCCATGGTATCGATTGCCGAGCAAAGGTCTGCCATGCAGGGGTTCATCGGGGCGGCGCTTTTGCCGCCAGCCGCCGCCGCGTTTCTATCGGGCGGTGAATTCGACCACCTGGTAGGTGCCATGCTGGTGGCTGCAACAATTGCCCTGATCAAGGTTGGGCGCGACTCGGCCGCCAACGTTCGCACCGTGATCGACAGCCAGGTTCGACTGCAGGCGGTGCTGGACGCATCGCTGGACGCTGTAGTGGGCCTGGATGGGCAAGGGCGCATCACCGACTGGAACCCGCGCGCCCAACTTCTGCTTGGCTGGCACAAGGACGAGGTACTGGGCAAGCTGTTGAATGAGCTGGTTTGGGCTCCGCAAAACAGCGGTGAGCGAAAGTCAGGCCTGGCCCGGTTGATGAAAAGTGCAACATCACCCAGCGTCGGGCAACGCGTGGAAATGACCGCCAGACACAGCAATGGCGACACGATTCCGGTGGAAGTGGCAACCACCGTGGTCAACCTGGGGAACCGGGTGTTGACGACTGCATTCATTGCAGACATTTCGCAGCGCAAGGTGACGCTGGACCGCCTGGCGCTGTTTCGCCGGGTTTTTGACGCCAGCAACCAGTGCGTTGTCATCTCCGATGCATCGGGTCTCGGCGTCTACCAGAACCGGGCCCACGCAACGGCCATGGGCTACGCTGACTCGGAGATTGTTGGCAAACCACTTGTCCACGCAGTGCCGAAGGCTGTCGCACAGAAAGGCTGGAGCGAGGTCACGCTGGCGATTGCCAAAACTGGCGCCTGGGAGGGCCAGCTGCCGCTGTGCCGCAAGGACGGCAGCGAATTCACTTCGGTCAGCAGCATCGGTTCGATCAAGGACGAGCAGGGAGCAATTCAATTCATCTTCAATATCTTCGCCGATTTCTCCGACGAACTCGCAAGGCGCCAGGAGCTTAAAACCGCACTCGATGCCGCAGAGCGGGCCAATCTGGCCAAGTCCGACTTTCTGTCGAGCATGAGCCACGAGCTGCGCACGCCGATGAATGCCATTCTGGGATTTGGACAGATTCTGGAGTTCGACGAAACGCTGAATGTCGACCAACGCGACAGCGTGTCTGAAATCCTCAAGGGCGGGCGGCACCTGCTCAAGCTCATCAATGATGTGCTGGACCTGGCCAAGATCGAGTCCAGCTCCGTCAAGCTGTCACTTGAGGCAGTCGGCGTCGCTGACGTCATTGAAGAATCATGGCAGGTGATGGAGCCGCTGGCCGTGACGCGCAAGATCAGCCTGCACCGCAACTTCCTGAAGTCTGCGGCAGTCAAGGCTGACCGGGGGAGGTTGAAACAGGTCATGCTCAACCTGCTTTCCAACGCCATCAACTACAACCGCGACGGCGGCACCATTGAAATCCGGGCGCACATCAATGCACCTGGCCGGTTGCGCATTGAGGTCATCGACACCGGTCTGGGCATTGCGCCAGAGCGTCTGCCCGTTATTTTCGAAGCCTTCAACCGGCGCGGTGCAGAGCATGGACAAATTGGCGGCACCGGCATCGGGCTGATCATCGCCAGCCGTCTGGTGGAATTAATGGGCGGTGTGGTGGGCGTGGACAGCCAGCTTGGCGTGGGCTCAACGTTCTGGCTGGATCTGCCGGTCGACCACCCCGTGGTCCGCGACGCTGAGGTTGGGCGTGACGACGGCGCCGTGCAGTTCGATGAGCGCGTGCATCACTACAGCGTCTTGTGCATTGATGACAACCCGGTCAATCTCAAGCTGATCGGCCAACTGCTGGCCAAGCGACCCCACATCCATTTGATTACAGCGCATACGCCAGGGCTTGGCATCCAGTTGGCGCTGGGCCGCCAGCCAGACCTGATTTTGCTGGACATCAACATGCCCGGCATGGACGGCTACCAGGTGCTTGAGGTGCTGAAAACCTACGCCCGCACCAAATCAATCCCCATCATTGCGGTCACAGCCAATGCCGTGCCCCGCGCGGCAGCCCGAGGCGGCACGACGGGCCTGGCAGACTACCTCACCAAACCGCTTGACGTCGGCAAGTTTCTGGCCACCGTTGACTACTGGCTGGCAAAAGGCCAGCACGACAGCCCGGATACCGGCAGTCAGCCGCCAGACACCGCTTCCGGCTTTGAGCAGGCGCCCTGACTAGCGCGCACGCGCCGCCGTTTCGGCCGCGTAACGCTGGGTCGCCGCCTCCACCGCCTTGCTGTGAATCTCAGCCAGCTCTGGCCGCGCCGCCCGCGCCCGGTCTGATGCACCCTGGGTTGCCATTTGCCCCTGCCAGCGCGGGAACACATGGCGCGCAATCAGGTCGTAGCTCTTGCGTGTGGCATCAAAGTTGGCCCAGTTGTGCGCCAGCATCAGGTAGGCGCCAAAGCCGCCGTTGGACTGCTTCCACAACCTGTCGATCTGCGCGTTGACCATGTCGGGCGTGCCAATCGCGCCAAAGCCCGAGTCGTTGACGAAAGAGATCATCTCCTTGACGTTGTTGCCCGGCACCGCCATCTGCGGGAAGGCCGCCACCGCCTGGAAATAGTCAAACCACTGCGCCATGCCGTATTCGACATCGCGATAGGCCTGGTCCATCGTCTCAGCCACGTGCACCATGCCCACCAGACGCCATTTGTTGCGGTCCACCTGGGTCTTGTAATGCTTCGCCTGCGCTTCCATCACGTCCCAGTGCAGCGCCAGCGCATCAAAGCCGGCGGCCGTGGTCGCGCCAATCGACAGCAGGCCGATGCCGTACTGGCCCGCCAGTTTGGGGCCGGTGGGCGAGGCCACGGCCGGAATGGCAATGTCAAACAGGGGGTTGGAATAGGGGCGCAGGTGCAGGCGCGCATCGCGCAAGTCCCAGCGCTCGTTCTTGAAGGTAACCGGCTCCTCGGAGGTGAGCAGTTTCATGATGACGCCCAGGCCGTCTTCGAGCAAGGGGCGGGTCTGCGTTTGCGACAGGCCGACCATGATGCCGTCGCTGGGCAACGAGCCCGGCCCGAGGCCCAGCATCACGCGCCCACGCGTCAGGTGGTCCAGTTGCACAATGCGTTCGGCCACCCACAGCGGGTTGTGGTA
>JANMCB010000215.1:0-4861 GCA_031360805.1 Rhodoferax sp. | reverse complement strand
AAACACGCAGCAGACAACGGCGCCGCAGGCTGCCTGATGCTGCCGCCGTTCTATTTCAAGGGCGTGTCCGACGAAGGCCTGTACGCCTATTACTCCGAGGTGATCGAGCGCGTGGGCAATGCCAACTTGAAGGTGTATCTGTACCACATCCCGGCCGTGTCGCAGGTGCCGATCACGCTGAATTTGATCGCCATGTTGCGCAAGCGTTACCCCGACACCGTGGTCGGCGTGAAGGACTCTTCGGGCGTGTGGGACAACACCAAGGCCATGATCGACAATTTCGCCAAAGACGGTTTTGACGTGTTCCCCGGCAGTGAATTGCCTTTGACACAGGCGTTGGCGATTGGCGGCGTGGGCTGCATCAGCGCCACCGCCAACGTCAACCCGGCCGGCATCCACGCCGTGTACTCAGCGCGCGGCACACCTGAAGGCGCAATGTTGCAGGCCCGTGCCGACGTGATCCGCAAAATATTCCAGGCGCTGGTGATGATTCCGGCCATGAAACGGGTGGCAGCAGAATTCTCGGGCCAGCCAGAGTGGAAAACCGTGCGCCCACCACTGACCGCGCTGGACGAGGGCGCGGCGCAAAACCTGCTTGCGCAACTGCGTGACGCGGGTTTTGCAATGCCCGGCTTTCCGAGACAATGAGCCGCCCATGACCGCCTCCAAAGCCCCCCCCGCCTTCCGCCGCGCAGCCGCGCCGGTGAATCCACCCGCAACAACGCCCAATCAAGCGCCCGCCAGCCGCGCGCCGATTCCAGCCGGGCAGACCAACACGGCGGCGTTTGGCGCCAACGGCACGATGCGCCTGAACAAGCGCATGGCCGAGTTGGGCCTGGCGTCGCGGCGCGAAGCCGACGACTGGATTTCCAAGGGCTGGGTCAAGGTCAATGACAAGGTGGCCGAAATGGGCATGCAGGTGGCGCCAAACGTGCGCATCGACATCGACAAACAGGCCAAAGGCGCGCAGGCCAACCTGGTGACGGTGCTGATCAACAAACCGCTGGGCCTGGTCAGCGGCCAGGCCGAAGATGGCCACGAGCCCGCCATCACCCTGGTGCAGCCGCAAAACCGCTGGGCCGAGGACAACGCCCGCTTTTTCTTTCACCCGAGCCAGCTCAAGAGCCTGGTGCCGGCCGGGCGGCTCGACATCGACTCCACCGGCCTCCTGGTACTGACCCAGGACGGCCGTGTGGCACGCCAGTTGATTGGCGAAAACACGCTGATGGAAAAGGAATACCTGGTGCGGGTGGTCTACACCGGCGTGGTCAACGCGGCAGCGGCAACCTCAGCAGCGGCCACCTACGCAGCGCGGCCGCCAGCGCGGTCACCAGTGCAGGTTTCCCAACCCACCCAACTCAGCCGCATTGACGACGACGACCCAGTCAGTACCGACGTGCAATCGGTGTTCCCCACCGACAAGCTCAAGCTGCTGCGCCATGGCTTGAGCCTGGACGGCCAGGCCCTGAAACACGCCAAGGTCGAATGGCAAAACCCCGAGCAACTGCGCGTGGTCCTCAGCGAAGGCAAAAAACGCCAAATCCGCCGCATGTGTGAACTGGTCGGGCTAAAGGTCGTCGGGCTGAAGCGGGTTCGCATCGGCAACGTGATGCTGGGCCATTTGCCCGTCGGCCAGTGGCGCTACCTTGCTGCGCATGAACGGTTTTGAAAGTGGTTTATAGTTGCTGCATTTTATATAGCAAACTATTTAGCAAAAATGAGGGCTAGAGGCCTATTTTATCGATATTTGGCGATTTTCTGCGGTTTTTGCGGAAAAAATTAACCTCCTGGTTAATTTATTACCGACTTTTGACCCTTTTGACATCACAAGGACCTAAGTCAAACGGTCGGGCCCGAGTCCTCCCCTCCCCTTGTAAAATAGCGCGATGAAACTTGCCTCCCACTTTTGGTCTAACCTCACCTCCCGGCATTTTTCGCAACTGGCCGCAAGCCCGGATGTCGACCAGGTGGTGGCGGTGCTGCCGGTGGCGGCACAAGGATCTTACGGGCCTTGACGATCTTCATGATTTCCGTGGAGCCCTCCATTCACATGCGCAGGTGGTTTTAAAAATCGCCAAACGGATAATCGTCAGCAAGTTGGTGGCTGAGCTCGGGCATCCCCAGCGCGAGGCCACCAAGGCGCAAGCGGAAGCGGTTGAACTGGTGCTGTGCGATCTCAAAACCTAGCCCCACATCGCCCAGCAAATTCTCCGCCGGAACGATGACATTCTCCAGTTTGACTTCCTGCTCGATGCCCCACGTTCGCGAGCGTCATTGCGGATCGGGTGGATTTGCTTTCTCCTTGTTGATGCGTTGCTGGCGGCGCTGCCGGATATCAGTTCGCTGAGGGCAACCCGCATGCCTGCTGCGTCTGATCGACAATCTGCCGCTGCGCGTGGCTTCCGCCCAGGCGCACGGCATTGACGTTGCTGGCTGTCAGATGCTCGCGTGCCGCGCCATTGTCTCCGTCAATCATCGCTATCAAACCCTGTGCAAATCGCATGGCGACAGGTGCCCCGCCATGGCCGCGCTCGCTGATCTTCTCCAGGCGTTGCAGCGATGCGCCTACGGCTTTGCGGTCGCGTCGCGCTGCGCCCAGCATGGACAGGTGAAGTTCGCCAAAAACGTTGGACCCATCAAGGAAATGCCGCTCGGCGTGGCCCTGCGCCAACGTCCACGGCAAGCCAGTTACGCCGAGCAGTCCCAGGCGCCACATCAACGCGACCGTATCCGCCAGTCCCATGAAGGGCATGCCCCGTGGCAGGTAGTCGGTGATGGGCCCGAGCAGCCGGGCGACAGCTGCATCCAGCCGTCCGAGTTCGATTTCGGCCAGGGCGGCATGCCATTGCAGATGGCCCCACATCAGCGCGTCATGCGGGTAGCTTGGAAGCCAGACATCCATGAAGTCCAGCACGGCGTCCGGATCGGCACTCTCGTACAGGCCATGCAGCACGATGTGGGCGTTGTGGCCGTTGTCCGGCCGTTGGGCGATGGCGCGTTGGGCCATCGCCAAGCCTTCTTCAACCTGTCCCAGCTCGATGCGGGCCCAACCCCGATAAGCCAACAGCCAGGCGAAGTTGTCTGGAAAATGTGGCGCCATCGCTTCTGTGAAGCTGTGCCGCATGGCATTGTGGTCAGCTTGCCCGCTGAATGCGAACAGGCCGTAGGCCCCCACCGCAGGGGACGCGGCCAGAGCATCAGTGGGATAAAGAGTCGCGTGTTCGATGACGTTTGCCAGCGCGTCGCGCGCGCGGCCTTCGATGATGTGGGTCACCAGTCCCACGTGGGATTGCTCTCGTGGCAAGGCTTTCTGCACACAAGCCTGGGCCCGCCCAAGCGCAGCACGAGCCCGCACAGCCTGCCCATGGGCCGTCAGAACCAGCGCGGTGAGTGCGTGCGCCAGGGCAAAGTCCGGTGCTTCCGCCAACGCGGCATCCAGCGAATCGAGCACGCCTGGCCATGCGTGCAACTGGGCGTCCACTGCCTTCTCATAGTGCTGCAGGGCCGCCCGCGATGTGACCGTCAAGTCATTGCCGAAAGTGTCTTTCATGCTTGCCTCCCGATGATTTTTGCTGCGACCGTGATTACCCGAACCATTTTATTCAATCGAGCTTTGTCGCGGCTTTCCAGAATCAACGGATAGGAAATTCAACCGCATATGGCGAAGTATGGCAGGGGTTTTGGGCGCGTAATCACTGCGGTTTCCCCGAGTCTGAGCTGGCGCAGCTGCCCAATTGCCGGATCGCTGGCCGCGAATCGACGTTCGGCCAGCCACACACGCAGCCTAACCCGCAGCGGGTCAGAATCCCCGCCTCAACCAGTCACCCATTGACGCGTTGATCGACATCAAAGTCCAGTGACGGTTGCGACGCCAGATCCCAATCCAGCCCGATTTGGGTGCCCTCACACACCTGCCGCTGGGTGGTGCGAATGGGGTCTGCTGTGTGACTACGCTGTGGCGGTGTTGTCAACCCACAGCCACGGGGGAAAATTGACGGTCGCAGGACAAAATACCCTCCATGGCCAAAAAAGACCACATCTCCGAAACCCCCGCCACCCAATTGCTCAAATGCTACAAGCTGCCGTTCACCGAGCACCCGTATGAGTACCTGGAACACGGCGGCGCGCAACACAGCGCCGAGGTGCTGGGGGTTGACCCGTTCATTGTGGTGAAGACGCTCATCATGCAGGATCAGGATGCCAAACCGCTCATCGTGCTGATGCATGGCAACCGCACGGTATCCACCAAAAACCTGGCGCGTCAGATTGGCGCGAAATCCGTGCAGGCGTGCCAGCCTGAGGTGGCCAACCGCCACAGCGGCTACTTGGAGGGCGGCACCTCGCCATTTGCCACGCGCAAGGCGATGCCGGTGTTCATTGAAGCATCTATTCTTGATTTACCGAAAATTCTGATCAACGGCGGGCGGCGCGGCTACCTTGTGGGCATTAACCCGCAGGTGTGTGTGCGGTTGCTGGCGGCCAAGCCGGTGCAATGTGCTTTGAATGATTGAGCGTCCAGTTTCATTCAAAAAAAACTTGATTACTATATAAATAGTAGCAAACTATCTATACAGTACTCTGGCTAGATGGCTATTTAATATGGTTACTCGCCTGTAAAACCCGCCGCTGCACACCTAAGCGCCTTCAAAGCGATGTGCGCTGTGTCCAGATTTCCGGGAACAGCACCACATCCAGCATCTTGTGCAGGTCGCTCACGCCCCCCGTTCCGCCGGTGCCGCGCTCGAAGCCGATCACGCGTTCCACTGTGGTGACGTGGTGAAAGTGCGGTTCTCCTGCACGTAGCGGGCCCGGCTTATGGGGGTGTCTTGCATCCCTTCTCCATAAACCGGACAGATTACTT
>JANMCB010000087.1:0-12990 GCA_031360805.1 Rhodoferax sp. | reverse complement strand
CGAACAGACTGGGTAGCGGGTCAGGCGTGAGGCGCGACCAGGTCGGCGCGTCCACCTCGCCGGTTTCTGGCAGCAAGGCGGTGCGCTGCAAGGCCTTGACAGCGGCAGCCGTGTTGCCGCCAAAGTCGCCATCGACGAACTTGTCTTTGGGCAAAGTTGTAAAGCCCTTGCTGAACAAATCGCCTTGAATCCGCTTGGCGATCATGCCTCTGCTGCCCCGCGCAAAAAAAGTTCGGCCCATGATGATTCCCCCGGTCTGTGGAAAGATTCATCATAAACAGACGGGGCGATTGGCGCATCCCCCGTTTGGGGGATTAAGGATGCACGCCCGGTGGCCGCAAGGTCCAGCCCAGGCGCGAACCCAAGCCGACGGCCGCGCCCACCACCCAAAACACCAGCGACACGCCAACCACCGTGCCCATGGTTCCGAACAGCAAGGGCATGGCCACGCTGGCGCCGTTGATGGCCATCAGGCGCAGGCCCAGCGCTTCGCCGTGGCGTGCTTCGGGGGTGATCTGGTGCAGTGTGCTCATGACCATCGGCTGCACGGCGCCCAGCCCAATTCCCAGCAGGACGGAGCAAATGCCCATCGCCAGCGGGGTTGTCAGAAACGGGTAAATCCCAAACAGCAGTGCCGTCCAGCCCATGGCCACGGCCAAAACCGCCCATTCGTGAATGCGCGAAGCGACCAACGGCAGCACTAGGCGGATAAGCGTGGCCGACACGGCAAAGGCACCCAGAATTGCGCCGATGACCGAGGCGCTGAACCCCATGCCGTGGCCCATCACGGGCACCACAAAAGTATGCACGTCCCAGCAGGATGCCAGCAGCAGGTTCACCACCATCAAGCGGCGCATCAAGGGTTGGCGCAGCAAGTCCCAGGTCTTTTTAGGCAGCGCGTTGGCAGGCGTCACCACCGGCGGCAGCTCGACGGTGAGTCGAATCCACAACCAGGTGGCCAGCGGCAGCAGCGCCATCAACAGAAATGCGCCGCGAAAACCATTGGTGTCGGCCGCTTGCCCACCCAGCCAGACGCCCGCATGGTCGATCAGCAAGCCGGCCGAGAACGGCCCGACAAAGTTGGAGACCGCAGGGCCAATCGCCAGCCAGCTGAAGACTTTTTTGAGCTCGGTCGCGTCAGCCGCGGCGCGCCCGACATGGCGCTGCATTGAGATGGATGCCACGCCGGTGGCGCCACCCGTCATGATGGCGCCGATGCACAGCACCCAAAAATTCGGAAACGCCACCGCCAAAGCCGCCCCGGTGGCAGCCGCCATGACGGCCAGCCCCATCGGCTTCTTGAGCCCGTTGCGATCAGCAAACCGCCCGGCAGGCAGCGACAGGAAAACCTGGGTGATGGCAAACAGCGCCAGCAGCACACCGACCGCTGCTGGGCCGTAACCTTCGCGCAGTGCAAAGAGCGGTGCGGCCATGCGCAACCCCGCCATGCTGGCGTGCAGGCAGATGTGCCCCGCGATCAAACGCGCCAGGGCACGGCGGGAGTTTCTGAGCACGCCGGCCACGCCTGTCAGCCCTCGTCCGGCTCTTTGTCAATGGGCAGCAAGGCTTGCGATTGCACTTCAGGCAGGGCTTCGACTTTTCTCAAGGCGCGGTCCATGGCGCGGCTGCGGGTTTCGGCGCTGTCGATGGTGTTGAGCACCGACTGGGCCTGGGTTTTCACCTTGGCCAGCACATCGCCAAATTTGCCAAACTCGTTTTTCACCGCACCCAAGACCTGCCACACCTCGCTGGAGCGCTTTTCAAGGGCCAGCGTTCTGAACCCCATTTGCAGAGAGCTGAGCATGGCCAGCAGCGTGGTCGGGCCCGCCAGGGTGATGCGAAAGTCGCGCTGCAGGGCTTCCATCAGCCCGTAGCGGCGCAGCACTTCGGCGTACAGCCCTTCGGACGGCAGGAACAGAATCGCAAAGTCGGTCGTGTAGGGCGGCTCAATGTATTTGTCGGCAATTGACCTGGCCTCCAGCCGGATGCGCTGCTCCAGCGCCTTTCCAGCGGCTTCAGCACCCGCGACATCGGCGCGGCCTTGCGCGTCGAGCAGGCGCTCGTAATCTTCGTTGGGAAATTTGGCGTCAATCGGCAGCCACAGCGGCTCACCACTGTCAGAGCGGCCCGGTAGCTTGATGGCGAAATCCACCACGTTTTTGCTGTTCGGCCGGGTGGCGATTTGCGCGGCAAACTGGTCTGGCACAAACACCTGCTCCAGCAGCGCGGCCAGTTGCGCTTCGCCAAAAATGCCCCGCGTTTTGACATTGGTCAGCAGGTGCTTCAGGTCACCCACGCCCGCCGCCAGGGTCTGCATTTCTCCCAATCCCTTGTGCACCTGCTCCAGCCGGTCTGCGACTTGCTTGAAGCTCTCGCCCAGGCGCGCCTGCAAAGTGGTTTGCAGTTTTTCATCCACCGTGGCGCGCATCTCGTCCAGCTTGGCGGCGTTGGTGGTTTGAAGCTGCGCAAGCTGCTTCTCCAGCGTTTCACGCACCTCGTTCATGCGCCGGGCGTTGGACTCGCTCAACCCGGAAAGCTGGGTGCTGAGCGTGTCTGACAGCGTTTTTTGAAGTAGACCCAACTGCTGACCAAAGGCGTCAATCTGGGTGTTTTGCGTACGGGTGGCTTCCGCACTTTGTGCGACCACCGTCTGCTGGAACGTGGCGAATGATTGCCCGAGCTCCTGACGCGCACCGCGTGATGACTCGCTGATTTCGCGACGCAATTCGCGCTCGGTTTTTTCGTTGCCAGAAAGCAAAAGGCCTGCCAGCTCGATGCGGGCCTGCTCGGCCTGGCGCGCCGCTTTGTCGTCCGGGCGTCGAAACACCAGCCACAGCAGCACCAGAACGTTGACGACCGCCAAAGCCAGCACCAGCCACAACAGGTACTCAGTCACTGCCAATTTCCTGTCCGGCCAGGCAGCGAGCGGTGGACAGCCAGAACCCGGTCAGGCGTACGCCCGCTCGGAGATTCGCGCCTTGGCGCCCTGGTACTCGCGCTTGAGGCGGGCCACAAAGTCTGCCGTGGGCAGCACCCTGTCAACGGCATTGATGCCTTGCCCGCAACCCCAGATGTCCTTCCAGGCTTTGGTTTTGTCGCCGCCGAAATTCATCTTGCTGGGGTCGCTGACGGCCAGGTTGTCCGGGTCCATGCCGGCGTTGCGGATGCTGGGCGCAAGATAATTGCCGTGCACGCCCGTGAACAGATTGCTGTAAACAATATCGTCCGAGTTGCCATCCACAATCGCCTGTTTGTAAGCCTCCGACGCGCGGGCTTCCTCGGTCGCAATGAAGGCCGAACCGATGTAGCCAAAGTCCGCGCCACAGGCCTGCGCCGCCAGAACAGCGTCGCCGGTGGAGATGGCGCCCGACAACGCAATCGGGCCATCAAACCACTGGCGGATTTCCTGAACCAGCGCAAACGGGCTCTTCACGCCCGCATGTCCGCCTGCGCCCGCAGCCACGGCAATAAGGCCGTCGGCGCCCTTTTCAATGGCTTTTTTGGCATGCTTGTTGTTGATGACGTCGTGCAGCACCACGCCGCCGTAACTGTGCGCTGCAGCGTTGATGTCTTCACGCGCACCCAGACTGGTGATGATGATGGGCACTTTGTACTTCACGCACATGGCCATGTCGTGGTCAAGACGGTCGTTGCTTTTGTGCACGATCTGGTTGATGGCAAAGGGCGCGGCCGGTTGGTCCGGGTGGGCCTTGTTGTAGGCGGCCAGCGTCTCGGTGATTTCAATCAGCCATTCTTCGAGCTGCTCAGCGGGACGGGCGTTCAGTGCAGGCATGGCGCCCACCACTCCGGCAATGCACTGTGCGATCACCAGCTTGGGCGTGCTGATGATGAACAGCGGCGCGCCAATGATGGGCAGGGGAAGACGGTCAAGCGGTGGAGGTAATTTGGACATGAAGAATCTGACACCTGAAAACGAAAGACAAAGCCGGGATGGGCAATTAAAACCAGTGAACCAGACGGTGAGCGCTCAAAACGACTCCAGCGCCATCGCCGTGACGCTCTCAAAGCCCTCAACAATGCTGTCCCGAATGCCGGGCGCCTTGCTGAGCAAGTGATCGGCATAAAAGCGCGCGGTGATGATCTTGGCTTTCATGAAGTCTGCATCCACGCCAGCCGCCAACTGCTCTTGCGCGATTAGCAGCGAGCGTGCCAATTGCCAGCCCGCCATCACATTGCCAGCCAGCATCAAGTAGGGAACGCTGCCTGCGAAAACGGCGTTGGGGCTGGCCTTGGTCGCACCTGCAGGGGGCTTCATGCCATCTGCCACGAAATTGACCACGTCAAGAAACGCCTCCCGCGCTGCCTTGAGGCGCCTGGCCACTGCCACTGCGTCGCTACTGCCGTTTGCCAGCAGTTCAGCCTCGGTTTTTTCGATCTGCACAGCGATGGCTTTAGGCGTTTGCCCGCCATCCCGCGCGGTCTTGCGCCCTACCAGGTCGTTGGCCTGAATGGCCGTAGTGCCTTCGTAAATTGTCAAAATTTTGGCATCGCGGTAATACTGCGCGGCACCGGTTTCTTCAATGAACCCCATGCCGCCGTGCACCTGCACGCCCAGCGAGGTCACTTCCAGGCTCATCTCGGTGCTATAGCCTTTAACCAGCGGCACCATATATTCGTAAAACGCAGCGTTTTGCTTGCGCACGGCGGCATCCGGGTGATGGTGCGCCGCGTCATAGGCCGCAGCCGCCACCGACGACATGGCGCGGCAACCTTCGGTGTAGGCGCGCATGGTCATCAGCATGCGCCGCACATCGGGGTGGTGAATGATGGGGGCGCTGACCGACATGGAGCCATCCACCGGGCGGCTTTGCACCCGGTCGCGCGCAAAACTGGCAGCCTTTTGATAGGCCCGCTCGGCAATCGCAATGCCCTGCATGCCCACCGCGTAGCGGGCCGCATTCATCATGATGAACATGTACTCCAGACCGCGATTTTCCTGGCCAACGAGGTAGCCCACGGCGCCAGCTCCGCCGCCGTTCGCACACACCGCCGCCGTGCCGTCGCCGAACTGCAAAACAGCGGTGGGCGATGCCTTGATGCCCAACTTGTGCTCAATGCTCACACAGTGCACATCGTTGCGCGGGCCCAGCGAGCCGTCTTGGTTGACCATGAACTTCGGCACCACAAACAGGCTGATGCCCTTCACACCCTCAGGCGCGCCCACCACGCGCGCCAGCACCAGATGGACGATGTTCTCGGCCATGTCGTGCTCGCCATAGGTGATGAAAATCTTGGTGCCAAAGATCTTGTAGGCACCGTCAGGCTGCGGCTCGGCACGGCTCCTGACCATGGCCAGGTCTGAACCCGCCTGCGGCTCGGTCAGGTTCATGGTGCCGGTCCATTTACCGCTCACCAGGTTCTCGAGGTAAGTGGCTTTCAGCTCGTCCGATCCGGCAGTCAGCAGGGCTTCGATGGCGCCGTCGCTGAGCAGCGGGCACAGCGCAAAACTCATGTTGGCGCTGTTGACCATTTCAATGCAGGCCGCGCCAATGGTTTTGGGCAAACCCTGCCCGCCAAACTCGGCCGGGTGCTGCAGGCCCTGCCAGCCGCCATCGGCAAAGGCTTTAAAGGCTTCCTTGAAACCGGGCGTCGTGGTCACCACACCATCTTTCCAGCTCGACGGGTTTTTGTCGCCCTCCCAGTTCAGCGGGCTCAACACACCCTCGTTGAACTTGGCCGCCTCTTCCAGCACTGCCTGGGCGGTTTCAAACCCCGCATCCTCAAAGCCCGGCAACGCAGCGATCATGTCAATGCGGGCCAGATGCTGAATGTTGAACAGCATGTCTTTGAGGGGGGCTTTGTAGGTCATGGCGATCTTTAGCAAAAGTTTAAAGCGCAGCAACCAGCTCTGGCACGGCGACGAACAGGTCAGCCACCAAACCAAAATCGGCCACCGAGAAAATCGGGGCTTCTTCGTCCTTGTTGATGGCGACGATGACCTTGCTGTCTTTCATGCCAGCCAGGTGCTGGATGGCACCGCTGATGCCGCAGGCAATGTACAACTGCGGCGCGACAATTTTGCCGGTCTGGCCAACCTGCCAGTCGTTGGGCGCATAACCCGCGTCCACTGCAGCGCGTGAAGCGCCCATAGCCGCGCCCAGCTTGTCCGCCAGCGGCGTCATGATAGCCATGAATTTTTCATTGGAACCCAACGCCCGGCCACCCGAAACGATGATCTTGGCGGCCGTCAACTCAGGGCGGTCATTGCGGGCAATTTCGCTGCCCTTGAACGTCGCCTTGGTGCTGGCCGCAACGGCGGCAATCACCTCAACCGAGGCGCTGCCGCCCATGGCCGCCGCCGGGTCAAACCCGGTGGTGCGCACGGTGATGACCTTGGTGGCGTCCAGGCTCTGCACCATGGCGATGGCGTTGCCAGCGTAAATCGGGCGCTCAAACGTGTCGGGGCTGTCCACCTTGGACACGTCAGACAACTGGCCCACATCCAGCTTGGCCGCCACGCGCGGCGCGATGTTTTTGCCCGATGCGGTCGCCGGGAACAGCAGGTGGCTGTAACCCGAGGCAATCGCCAGCACCTGGGCGGCCATGTTTTCAGCGAGGCCGTGCTCAAAGCCCGCACTTTCGGCGTGCAGCACCTTGCTCACGCCGGCAATTTGGCTCGCAGCCGCAGCCGCAGCCGCAGCGTTGTGGCCCGCGATCAGCACGTGAACATCGCCGCCGCATTGCAGCGCGGCGGTGACGGTGTTGAGGGTTGCGCCTTTAACGGACGCATTGTTGTGTTCGGCGATAACCAGTGATGTCATGGTGGGTTCCTAATTGTTTCTGTTCCAGAGAACCAGCGGAACCGGCTCTGCCGGGCCGCTGGGTTCGTCCCCTTGGGGGGAAGGCGGCCGCAGGCCGACTCAGGGGGGTTAGATAACTTTCGCTTCGTTTTTGAGTTTGTCCACCAGAGCCGCCACATCGGCCACTTTCACGCCCGCACTGCGCTTGGGCGGCTCGCTGACCTTCAGGGTCTTGATGCGCGGAGTGACATCGACACCCAAGTCTTCGGGTTTGAAGATGTCAAGCTGCTTTTTCTTGGCTTTCATGATGTTGGGCAGGGTGACGTAGCGCGGCTCGTTCAGCCGCAGGTCGGTGGTGATCACGGCGGGCAGGCTGATCGCCAGCGTCTCTGAGCCGCCATCGACTTCACGCGTGACGATGGCCAGGTTGTCGGCGATCTCAACCTTGCTGGCAAACGTGGCTTGCGGCAGGTCGCACAGGGCGGCGAGCATCTGGCCGGTCTGGTTGCAGTCGTCGTCAATCGCCTGTTTGCCCAGAATCACCAAGCCAGGCTGCTCTTTGTCAAACAGGGCCTTGAGCAGTTTGGCCACCGCCAAAGGCTGCAGTTCAACCGGGGTTTCAACCAGGATCGCCCGGTCTGCGCCAATGGCCATCGCGGTGCGCAGCGTCTCGCTGCACTGGGCAACACCGCAAGAGACAGCGATCACCTCGGTGACAACACCCTTCTCTTTGAGGCGCATCGCTTCTTCAATTGCGATTTCGTCGAACGGGTTCATGCTCATTTTCACGTTGGCAATATCGACCCCCGTGTTGTCAGATTTGACGCGAACCTTGACGTTGTAATCGACCACGCGTTTTACGGCTACCAGCACTTTCATTTGCTTGCTCCTGAGTTTCAAATTGGGGACATGGCCTAAAGAGCCGGCAGCGCGGCCTTGGACCATGTACGCTCGATTCTATTCGGCACCCCGCAAGTGGATGCTGGTCCGTTTGAAATTCCAAAAAACCTAAAAATAGAACGATCGTGCTTTTATTATAAGCATCGAAATCGCTGGCGCATTTTTGATGGGTGACTGGCAGACTGATCACACTGCAAAATCCGCAGAAAAATTCAAAATTTCATATCACCTGCGATATGAAATTTATTCACTTTTACGGGTTTTTGATCAATTTTACCGAAAAAACTGATAAAATACGACTCTAGCTCTCGTATTATATACAATGTTTGCTATGATTACAATAGCAATTCAAATTCCTCCCGGCAAGCGCAGAAAGGTACGACGGGCTACCGCCGAATCTACTTGAGCTGCACGGTCCCTGACACCGTCACCACCACGGCGGTCTTTCCTGCCTCCACGGGCACGGGAGCGTCGCTGATGGAGGCCTTGGCTTCCATGGCCATCATGCGTGGGCGGGGAATGCCCTGATCGTTCGCGTTGACGGCCACTTCACGCAGCGTGTAGGCGGAAAACCCGAAGCTTTTGGCGATCTCTGCAGCGCGGGCCTTGAAGCGCTCAATAGCCTGATTTTGCGCATCCGCTTCCACTTTATGGCGCTGTTCGCGGCTCAGGCCAAAAGACACATTGCCCAGCGTGAGTGTCTGGATCTTCCCGGCGGTGGCGCTGATCCGGGCGAAGTCACGGCCTTCCAGCACCAGTTCGGTGGTGCCCTGCCACGCGGTGATTTTGCCGTCTTTGCCGTAGCGCGGGTACAGGCTGAAATTGCCGGTACGCACGTCCAGCTGGCCAGGCTGCACCGATTTTTTGGCTTCGGTCAAAGCGCTGTCCAATGCGGTTTTCAACTGTGTTTGCACCAGCGTGGCGTCGGCGCCCTCGCGCGTTGTCGTCATCGAGATGGCAAGCAAGTCCTGCTGGACTTCAACCGTTCCACTGGCCGCGAGTTGAACGACGTTTTGCGGTACGGCGGGAACATTTTGCTGGGCGAACGCGCCGGCGGTGGCGGTCAACAGGGCAGCCGTCAAGGCAATGTTTCGAATGTTGAAGCGGGTCAAAGCAATGGTCCTTCAGGTTGGTTGACAAATAAACGAAGGGGAGCAAAGGCGTTCGCGCGGCCCCTGCCATTGCCGTCGCACGCACCGCCAGAACTAATCAGTTCAGTTGGCGGATGCGCTGCTGGCGCAGTTGATGGCGCATTTCTTCGCGCTCTTTGGCGCTCAGATGGCGGTCACGCATAGACTCTGGCTCCGTTGCATCAGCCACGTTGGTGCCTTCAGCGCCGGGTTTCAGGCTTGCATTGGCCGGGCGCAAATTGCTGGCAGCGCCCGCTTTAAGCGGTTGCAGGGCCAAACGCAAATCGCTGCCGCGACGGGCACGCAGGTCCCGCTCTTCCGTAGCAGTGTGCGCCTCACCCGCTTTGGCAGGGCTTACTGCGCCGGGGCGGGCAGGCGCCAGCGACGGCTGCGCCTGCGGCTGCGGCTGCGCCTGCGCCTGCAAATTGACGCAAAGCACAGTCAGGAGCAACAGGTTCGGTAACTGCCTCAAGTTTTTCATAATGACCAGATAACGCGGCAATCGCGCCACCCGCTCACATTGTTCAGCGTGAATGCGCGCCAGAGCCCGCAACATTTGTAACATAGTGTCAAACATGAGGCGAATTCCCTCTTTTTGCAACGATCACCCTGCAAAATCGAGCTTGTTACATATTCAAAGTCAGGTCTAAAGCATGAATCAAGTTACCAGCCGCGTAGACAAAGTTTTGGTCGTTGACGACGACGCCCGCATCCGCGACCTGCTGCGCCGCTACCTGGCGCAAGAAGGGTTTGAGGTGTTTCAGGCCGAGGACGGCAAGGCGCTCAACCGTATTTTGCTGCGGGAAACGGTGGACTTGATCGTGCTGGACTTGATGATGCCGGGTGAAGACGGGCTGTCAATTTGCCGACGCCTGCGTGCTGCAAATGACCGCACCCCCATCATCATGCTGACCGCCAAAGGCGAGGATGTCGACCGCATCGTCGGCCTGGAAGTCGGCGCCGACGACTACCTGAGCAAGCCGTTCAACCCGCGCGAGCTGCTGGCACGGATTCACGCGGTGCTGCGTCGGCGCCCGACGCTGGAGGCGCCGGGCGCGCCGTCCAGCGACAGCGAACTGGTTCAATTTGGCCCGTTTGCCTTTGACCTGAGTGCGCGCACTTTGCGAAAGGACAACAACGAGCTGCCGCTGACAACCGGCGAGTTCGCCATGCTCAAGGCACTGGTGCGTCACCCGCGACAGCCGCTGTCGCGTGAAAAGCTGGCGCTGCTGGCTCGGGGGCGCGAGTTCGAGCCGTTTGACCGCAGCCTGGACGTTCAGGTGTCACGCCTGCGCAAGCTGATTGAGCTTGACGCCGCAGCGCCTCGCTATATACAGACCGTTTGGGGCGTGGGCTACGTTTTCGTCCCAGATGGTGCTGGTGAGCAGCGCTAAACCACCCCTTGAAGACAGCGGCTTGATGCCGCTGGAGACGATGCCAGCGGGCCTGGAGTCGCGCCGCCGTCTCGGATTGAGCCTTTTCTGGCGCACTTTTTTTCTGCTGGCCGTCCTGCTCCTGGGCAGCATTGCGGCCTGGCTGCAAACCTTGCGGGCGCTCGAACTGGAGCCGCGGGCGATTCAAACCGCGCAGCAGATAGCGTCGCTGGTCAATTTGAGCCGCGCGGCCTTGATTCACTCGGACGCGATTGCCCGAGTTTCCCTGATCAAGACCATGACCGAACAGGAAGGCGTGCGGATTTTCCCGCGCGAACCGACCGACCAGTTCGAAGCCTTTGAGACCGATGCCTTGAGCCGTCGCATTGCGCTGGACCTGAAAACCCGCCTGGGGCCGGGCACCGTAGTGGCCAACAGCGTCAACAATGAAGACGGTCTGTGGGTGGGCTTCACCATTGAGGACGACAGCTACTGGATGCTGACCGACCGCGCCCGCTTTACACCGGCTGGTGGACGGACCTGGATGATCTGGCTGATCACGGCTGGCGTGCTGTCTTTGGCCGGGGCGGCGTTGATTGCCCGCCTGATCAACAGCCCGTTGAAGCAGCTGTCTTTCGCCGCCGGCCGCGTGCGTGACGGGGACCTGAGCATTGGCCACCTGGATGAGTTTGTCTCCACCAGCGAGATCCGCGAAGTCAATATTGGCTTCAACCGGATGGCACAGCGACTGTCCAAGGTAGAGCAGGACCGCGCCATTATGCTGGCTGGCATTTCGCACGATTTGCGAACGCCATTGGCGCGCCTGCGGCTGGAAACTGAAATGAGCGTGGTCGACCTGGAGGCCCGCGCGCATATGGCGGCGGACATTGAGCAACTGGACGCCATCATTGACAAATTTCTTGACTACGCGCGCCCGGACACGGTGAAGCTGAACACGGTTCAACTGAATGATGTGATCGAGTCCTGCATCTACTCGGTGCGCGACCATGCCGACATGCGCATCCGGCTGGACCTGAGCCCCGGGCTGCTGGTATTGGCCGATGAAGTTGAATTGGGCCGGATCATCTCCAACCTGATCGAAAACGCGCGCCGTTACGGCAAGTCGCCCGCCTCTGGCATCGCGGTTGTGGAAATTGCCGCGCGGTCACGCGACCAATGGGTGCTGATCAAGCTGCGCGACCATGGCGATGGCGTCGCGCCCGAAAACCTTGCCAACCTCACCAAGCCCTTCTTCAGGGGCGACGCCGCCCGCACTGCCGCCAACGGCGCTGGCCTGGGCTTGTCGATTGTGGACAAAACCGTGCAGCGAATGGGTGGCAAGTTTGCGCTGGTGAACACCAAATCGGGCGGGTTGGCAGCCCACATCAAGCTGCAACGCGCCATCAAGATGTGACGTTCAGCGTGGCCAGAGCAGCACAACGGCGCGCGCCTCTATGGCCTGGCCCTGGCCCACGGGCCCCATTTTTTCAGCGGTTTTTGCCTTGACGTTTACTTGCGATGGCGTCACGCCCAATGCCACCGCAATTTGGCCGCACATGGCGCTGATGTGCAGGGCAAGCCTGGGGGCTTGGGCTATGACGGTGCTGTCAACATTGCCAATCTCAAAGCCACGGGCGCGAACCCGCAATGCGGCTTCGGTCAGCAGAACGGTTGAGTCAGCGCCCTTGAATTTTTCATCGGTATCCGGAAAATGCGTGCCAATGTCGCCCAAACCGGCCGCGCCCAGGAGCGCGTCTGTGATCGCATGAAGCAGTACATCCGCATCCGAATGCCCCAGCAGCCCCAAGTGGTAGGGAATGTGCACGCCGCCGATGATGAGCTTGCGCCCCTCCACCAGTGCGTGGATGTCCCAACCTTCACCAATTCTGGGTAGTTTTGGTGGCGATGGTGATGAAGACGGCGAAGTGTCAGGGGTAGTCATAGGGCATGGCGTTTTTTGAATTGGCGTTGAGGCCAGGTTTGGCATCAGCATTGAGCATCGACACGCCCGACACATCCTGCTGCAGGTGCTGACGGCTTGCAAGCACCGCCGCAGCCAGCGCAAAATCTTCCGGGTAGGTGACTTTGAAGTTCTGCGCGCTGCCATCCACCAGCTTGGCCCGCAGCCTCATGGCCTCCATGGCGCTGGATTCGTCTGTCACCGCCGCACCGGCTTGCGCCAAAGCGGCCAGCAAAGGGCCAACGCGAAACATTTGAGGCGTTTGCGCCAACCATTTGTCAGCGCGCGAAATGGTGCCAACAACCCGCCCGTCCTGCCCACTTTTGAGCGTATCGGCCAGCCGGTGGGCCAGCAGACCACCGACTTCGTCGCCCTGGCAGGCATCGATGAGCGCCTTGATTTGTGCGGGTGTGATCAGGCAACGTGCTGCATCGTGCACCAGCACCCAGTCGTGCGGCGCGCCGCCCATTTCAAGCAAGGCGTTCAAGCCGTTCTGGACACTCATGGCGCGTGTGGCACCGCCGCAGTGGGCAATTGAAAGCGGCACGGAGGAGCCGAGGGCACTCAATATGGCCGAATCCAGAAACTCGTCATCCGGGGCCACCACCACCAGAACTCTTTCGAGCGATTGAACCCGCCCAAAAGCCGCCAGCGTGTGCATGACCAACGGTTTGCCGGCAACCGGCTGGTATTGCTTGGGCGACGCAGCTCCTGCACGGCTGCCAGCGCCAGCGCAGGGCACCAGCGCCCAAAGGCGCGCCGGTGTCAGTGGCGAAGCCGGGCGATTTGGGGGAGATTGGGTCATGAATGCGAAGCGTTGCGGACCACTATTCTAAAATCGATACATTGCGCACCCGGCGCGGCCT
>JANMCB010000077.1:0-2743 GCA_031360805.1 Rhodoferax sp. | reverse complement strand
ACGCGAGGCGGCTACACGGTTTTTGCGCCCGGCGCAGAGTACGGCCCTGCCAAGCGCTGGCCTGCAACGCATTTTGTCCAGTTGGCGCTGGCAAGCAGTCTGCCGGTTGTGTTGCTGGGTTCTGCCAAAGAGGCGCCGCTGTGCGACGAAATCGCCTTGCCGGTGAACGCCACCGAGCCGGGGCGATGTCTGAACCTGGCCGGAAAAACCTCACTCGCGCAGGCGTTCATGGTGATCTCAGCTGCGAAACAGGTGGTCAGCAATGATTCCGGCTTGATGCACGTGGCGGCTGCCTTTGGGGTGCCGCAAGTGGCCATTTTTGGCTCCAGTAGCCCGTTGCATACCCCGCCGTTGAGCGACAAAGCCGCGGTGCTCTGGCTCAAGACCGATGCCAGCTACCAGCCACCGCTGGATTGCGCGCCGTGCTATGAGCGGGTTTGCCCGTTGACGGAAGCACAAGGGCACATGCGCTGCCTGAACGATATTTCGCCCGGCGCGGTGCTGCAGAAAATGCACGCCTGACTGGCGCCGAAAAAAAAGCCACCCGATTTTCACGCCGGGTGGCTTTGTCAAAGTCCCCGAAGGGACGTCGTTGGAAACGCTTGCTTGCCCATTTGAGGGCAGAAATTGGGTCTAACCCCTGGTTTTGACGCACTGTGACAGCAGTGCAGTCAATGTAAAGGGCAGACCCAAGCGCCGTCATCCCCCAATTGGGGGATAAAACTCAAGATAGTTGGGTTGAAGGCACACAAAGGCGTCAGAAGTCGTTACCGTTTGCAACATCGAGCTATTCCAGTGGCAATCGGATGGCAAAGCAGGCGCCGCCCTGGGGCTGGTTTTCGCAGACGACGTCGCCACCGTGGCGCACGGCGATGGACTTAACCAGTGCCAGCCCCAAACCGACACCGCCATCCCGCTCGGACGATCCGGGCAAGCGGTAGAACGGCTCAAAAATGCGGGCCTGGTAAGCTGGCGGCACGCCCGGCCCACGGTCACAGACGCGAAGCACGGCCTGACCGCCGCTGGTTTGAAGCGTCACCGTGACAACGCCTGCGCCATGTCGCTGTGCGTTCTCCAGCAAGTTGCGCAGGGCGCGGCGCAACAGCTTTGAAACGCCCTGCACCACGAATTCCTCGGATGCCGGCGGCTGACCCGTCGATTGACCCGTAATATGGCCCGTCGTATGACCAGTTGGTGCGGCCGGGCCACGGCGCACGTCCAGCTCGGCATGAGTACGCGCACACTCTTCGGCGGCCAGCGCAATCAGGTCAACCGCCTCCACCGTGCCCATGTCAACCTCGCGGGCGTCCAGTCGGCTGGCCAGCAAAATTTCTTCGATCAGTTGGTCAAGCTCACCGATATTGCGGGTGATTTCAGCCTTGAACGCCTTGGCCGAATGGGCCGGCGGCGTGGCCGGTTCCGGTTGGCCCTGTGAGCCTGTCAGCAACTCCAGCCCCATGCGAATCCGCGTGAGCGGCGAGCGCAGCTCGTGCGAGGCGTTGGCCAGCAGTGATTTCTGCGACGCAATCAACGCCTTCTGCGATTCAAGCAAGGTTTTCTGGTCCGTCAGCAGAGCCTGAATCTGTTCGGCCGAACGGTTGAACCGCTTGGCCAGAAAAGCCACTTCGTCCTGCCCGGTTTCGGGCAGCCGGGTTGCCAGGTCGCCATTGCCCCAACGTTCAACGCCTTGTTGCACGGCCTCCAGGCGTTTGGTCAGCCGGCGAACAATCGGGTAAGTGCCCACCGCGACGGCAACCGCAACCAGGCCCAACATCCAGGCAAAGTTGAAGGGCAGGCGAATCGGGCCGGGCTCGTTCATGCGTCCGGGTGGGCGATTCGGGCGGGGCAACTGGATGAAGAGCGTGGTGCCGTCGCGCATCGCCACCTGAAATTCAGGCCCCTGACCCGGCACGCGGGTAGGCCGAAGCGGCGCTTGCCCGACCACTTCGCCCGAGGCATCGCGCAGCACGATCTCGCGCCCGGGGCGCTCGGCGCGCTCGCGTTCACGCTCGGCGCGTTCGCGCTCGGCATCAATGCGCCACAGCGCGCTGGCCACCAAAGCCAGCACGGTAACGGCTGCCACCACGGCCAGCCAGATGCGCAAATACAGGCGCTGGTGCAAAGGGGTGCTCATGAAAGGTCAGCCCAGCGGCTAATTGCAGGGGCCAGTTTTTGCGCCGGGCCGCCCCAAGCAAAAATGCGCCCCTCTGGGGGGCAGCGACCCGCGAAGCGGCGGAGCGTGGGGGTCATGTTTCAATCCTGCTGGCGCGCAAACACGTAGCCCACGCCGCGCACGGTCAGGATGCGCTTGGGGGCTTTGGCGTCGACCTCGATGGCGGCACGGATGCGACCCATGTGCACGTCAATCGACCGGTCAAACGCGTCGAGTTCGCGCCCACGCACGGCTTCCATGATCTGGTCACGCGTCAACACGCGGCCAGCGCGCTCGGCCATGGCGACCAGCAGGTCAAACTGGTAGGACGTCAGCTCACAGGCGGCGCCCGCAACGGTGACGGTGCGGGCATCGCGGTCGATCTCCATGGCGCCGAAACGCAGTTGCGTAGCTACCGGTGCCGCGCCTTCGACCCGGCGGTGCAGCACCGCGCGCACACGGGCCAGCAGCTCGCGCGGCTCAAACGGTTTGGGCAGGTAATCGTCGGCGCCCATTTCCAGGCCGATGATGCGGTCCATCGGGTCACCTTTGGCAGTCAGCATCAAGACCGGAACCTGCGCCGCAGCGCCG
>JANMCB010000057.1:0-4547 GCA_031360805.1 Rhodoferax sp. | reverse complement strand
GCCTGCATGGCGGTGTGCATCTCGTCGCCGGTGCGGTCCAGAAAGCCGGTGTTGATGAAGGCGACACGGCTGTTGGCGGCAGCGATGCAGGCCTTCAGGTTGGCGCTGGTGCGGCGCTCTTCGTCCATGATGCCGAGCTTGACGGTGCTGTCCTTGAGGCCCAGCATTTTCTCGACCTGCCCAAACAGCTCGGCGGCAAATGCCACCTCGGCCGGGCCGTGCATTTTGGGTTTGACGATGTAGACGCTGCCTTTGCGCGAGTTGCGGATAGCGTCTTTCTTGCTGCGCTTCAGGTCGTGCATGGCGATGGTGGTGGTCACAACGGCGTCCAGAATGCCCTCGGGGATTTCCCTGGTTTGCCCCATTGCGTCGGTGTACAGGATGGCCGGGTTGGTCATCAAATGCCCCACGTTGCGCACAAACATGAGCGAGCGGCCGTGCAGTGTTACAAGCTTGTTGCCATTGGCCGACATGTAAACGCGGTCCGGGTTCAGCCCGCGCGTAAAGCTGGTGCCGCCCTTGGTCACCGTTTCGGTCAAGGTGCCCTGCAAAATGCCCAGCCAGTTGCTGTAGGCCAAAACTTTGTCGTCGGCATCCACCACCGCGACCGAATCTTCCAGGTCCATGATGGTTGACAGCGCAGCTTCGAGCACCAGGTCGCAAACGCCCGCCGGGTCCGAATTGCCGATGCGCGTGGTCTTGTCGATCTGGATGTCCAGATGCAGGCCGTTGTGCTGCAGCAGGATGGACGACGGTGCCGACGGTGCACCCTGGTAGCCAATGAACTGCTTTGCGTCTTGCAGCGTGGTGGTCTTCCCACTGGCCAGCTTGACGACGAGTTTCCCCGCGCGCACGCTGTAGCCGGTGGACGCAAGGTGCGAACCACTGGCCAGCGGCGCGGTGCGGTCCAGCACGTGGCGTGCGTATTCGATCACTTTCGCGCCGCGCACCGGGTTATAGGCCTTGCCGTCTTTGGCAAGTTTGGTCGCGCCGCCGTCTTCCGACAGCACGTCGGTGCCATACAGCGCGTCATACAGGCTGCCCCAGCGCGCGTTGGCGGCGTTGAGCGCGTAGCGGGCGTTCAAAACCGGCACGACCAGTTGCGGCCCGGCCTGTTTGGCAAGTTCTGCATCGACATTGGACGTGGTGGTCTTGACCTTTTTGGGCACCGGCACCAGGTAGCCAGTTTTTTCGAGAAACGCGCGGTAAGCCTTCATGTCCTTGATGCCACCCGGATGGGCCACGTGCCACGCGTCCAGGTCGGTCTGCAGGCGGTCCCGCTCGGCCAGCAAGGAGATGTTTTTGGGTGCCAGATCGGCGACCACGGCATCAAAACCTGCCCAGAACCGTTGCGGCGTGATGCCAGTGCCGGGCAATACCTTGTCGTTGATGAAGGCATGCAGATTGCTGGCCACTTGCAGGCGGTGAACGGCGACCAGGGGGGTAGGGGCTGACATTGAATATTCTCCAGAACTTGAAACGATAAAAACTAAACCAGTGAAAGTATGTCGCGCAGGCTTGTGCCCTCGCGGGTGGGCGCTGTGCCCAGCTCTTCAAACGGCGCATTTTGCCGGTTGACCCACAGCGTTTGGTAGCCGTACCAGGTGGCGGCCAGCGCGTCCCAGCTGTTGCTGCTGACAAAGGCGATTTTTGACGCGGGCAGCGCACAGGCGGCCTCGCCCAGGGCATAGGCATCCGGGTGAGTTTTATATTTGCGGATCGCGTCCACGCTCATCACATGGTCCAGCACATCTTGCAGACCGGCAGATTGCACCGCCATCGCCAGCATGTGAGGGTCGCCATTGGACAAGATGCCGGTGGCAAGCCCACGGGCTTTGAGAGCCAGCAGCACGTCACGGTTTTCCGGGTAGGCGCTCAGCTGGTTGTATTGGTTCATGAGCTGGTCCATCGCGCCAGCGTGGGCGTCCATTGCGGTGGCAGATCGCATCTGCGGGTCCTGCAGCACCTGCTTTTTGATGGCGTAGACGAGCGCGGCGCGCGTCAGCTCCCAAAACGGACGGTAATGCGCGCCATGGTTGCTGGTGGTCACCAGGCGGGTGTATTCGATCTGCTTGTCGCGCCAGAGTATCGAAAGCGCCTGCCCATGGCCGGGGTAGAGCTTTTCGGCCAGCAGAGCCACGCTGTAAACATCAAACAGCGTGCCATAGGCGTCAAACAAAACGGCCTGCGGCTTGGGTGGGGTGGAGGGAGGCGGCATCCACCGATTTTATTTGATACACATACGGCTATTTGCTGGCAATAAAGCCAATGATTGCGGACTTAAATGCGGGTAATCTGGTGCCCTTCGGGGCCGAAACCCGCAGAAACAGGCAAAGCTAGGCGTTGGTTTGCAAGCGTGATACGGCATGCAGTCCAAAGACACCCACCACAATGAACCCGATGCACACCAGCTTGAGCGCAGTGGCCGGTTCACGAAACCACAGGAAACCAATGGCTGCTGTGGCCACCGTGCCCACGCCGGACCACACCGCGTAGGTGATGCTGAGGTCCAGCGTTTTGGTGACAAAGGTGTTGCAACTGAACGCTGCCGCATAGCAGGCGAACATCATGATCGAAGGCCCCAGGTTGGTAAAACCATGGGACAGCTTCATGCTGGTGGTGCCGGCCACCTCAAAGGCGATGGCCACGGACAGCATCACCCAGGCTTGGGTGACGCTCGGCGTAAAGGACTGTAAGAAACTGACCACGTTGAGGGACTGAAGTGAAAAATCGGGGAAGTTGCCTGGCATGCACCGTTGTGGCGCGCAGTGCATTATCCTGATAAACCAAATATTCAGTCGAAACGAATGCCTGCTTCTTACAACCAGATATCCATCAACAAGTACCGCAGCCACGCAGAAGGCTACGACGCATCGGCCGAACTGACGATGCCGCTGCGCAGGCGCACCATTGACCTGCTGCGCCTTCGCCAGGGCGACGTGGTGCTGGATGTAGGGGCTGGCACGGGCTTGAGCTACCCGTTGCTGCTGGATGCCGTGGGGCCCGCTGGCCGCGTTCTGGCCTTTGAACAAAGCCCGCACATGTTTGCGTTGGCGCAGGCACGCCGTGATGACCCGCAGAATTGTGCGACGCACGAACGGGTGTGGCACCAATGCGAAGCAGCCGACAAAGTGCAGTTGCCCGAGGCGGCTGATGCAGTGTTGTTCAATTACGTGCATGATGTCTCGCGCATGCCCGAAGCCGTTGCCAACATCATGCGCCAGCTGAAGCCCGGTGCCCGGGTGGCGATGGCGGGCATGAAATTTTTCCCGTGGTGGACGGGGCCTTTGAATCTGGTGGCCTGGGCCAAGAACCGGCCCTACAACGCGCTGGCGGCAGACCTGTGGTCGCCGTGGGACATCGTGGCGTCCTACTGCAAGGAATTTGAATGCGAAAGCACGCAATGGGGCATGGGCTACATTGCCCGTGGCGTCCTGAAATGAATGGCAGGAGGTATTGAAAGCATGAACACCCATTCCGGGCGATCAAACGCCCCAGCGGCGCACACCGCGCTGGCGCCAACGTCACTGCTGGCGCGCTTTTCTCGCATTCGGGCGGCGACGGAGACGCTCGCGGCACCACTGTCCAGCGAGGACTGCCAGGTGCAGTCCATGCCGGATGCCAGCCCGGTCAAGTGGCATCTGGCCCATGTCACCTGGTTTTTTGAAACCTTCGTGCTCGAGCGTTTTGAGCCGGGCTTCAAGCCCTATCACCCGGCCTTTCGCGTGCTCTTCAACAGCTATTACAACGCCGTGGGCGAGCGCCACCCGCGACCCGAGCGCGGGCTCTTGACGCGCCCTAGCCTGCATGAGGTCATGGAATGGCGCCACGCCGTGAATCAACGCATGAACGCCCTGCTGCAAGGCGGCGCCCTGAATGGCGCCCGAGGGGCTGAACTGGCAGAAACGGTAGAGCTGGGTTTGCAGCACGAACAGCAGCACCAGGAATTGATCCTCACCGACGTCAAACATTTGCTGTCAACCAGCCCTCTCTTGCCCATATATAGAGAAGCCTGGCCGCTGGCGTCGGTCGCGCCAACACCCGCGCGCTGGCTGGAGCAGCCTGGCGGGCTGGTCAGCGTTGGCCATGACGGAGGCGGTTTTGCATTTGACAACGAGAGCCCGCGCCATTCGCAGTGGTTGCGGCCCTACGCCTTGATGAACCGCCTGGTCACCCATGACGAATGGCTGGCCTTCATGCAGGACGGTGGCTACAGCGACCCGCGCTGGTGGCTTTCGGCCGGCTGGGACTGGGTGCAAACCCACAAGATTGAAGCACCGCTTTACTGGCAGCGTTCGGGCAGAAGCACTGGTGCCGACTGGCACAGTTTTACCCTGCACGGGCTGGTGCCGGTCGATCCGCACACGCCAATTGTCCACATCAACTATTTTGAGGCCGATGCTTTCGCCAGGTGGCGCAGTGCTTCAGAGCGCGAGTTTGCCAATGCCCGCCTGCCCACCGAGTTCGAGTGGGAAGCCGCCGTCGCGCCAGACCTGGCCCAGCTTGCCACGCGGGCCAACTTTGTCGAGTCCAACGCACTGCACCCG
>JANMCB010000015.1:0-2135 GCA_031360805.1 Rhodoferax sp. | reverse complement strand
ATGCGCAGCATGGAGGATTTGCCCGCGCCATTGCGCCCGATCAGGCCGACGCGTTCGTTGGACTCCAGGGCAAAATCGGTGTGGTCGAGCAGGGCAACGTGGCCAAATGCCAGTTGCGCGTTAAGTAACGTGATGAGAGCCCTGCGGAAGATTTGAGCAAAAGACTTCTATTGTCCCGAATTGGTCAAGCCCGCCCATCGTTGAGCCCATTTAGGGCGCCATCGGGCCGCCCCTGCGCAGACTTACTCAAACCCGGCTGTTTTGCGCAAAAAGGCAGCGTCAGGCCCGCTTAGCAGCCCGACCAGCAAAGCTGCACGCTCGGGGATTGCCGAATGTGCCCCAACGGCTGCTGTGTAAACCGTGGCCAACTCAAACTTGGCTGGCAACAACCCGACCAACTTGACGCCAGGGGTGTAGAGAATTTCGGTCACTTGCGTACACCCAATCACACCGGGCTCCTTGGCCGCTGCCATCTCGCGCATGGCGGTGGCGCCATTGGGAAACGGCCGCAAGCGGCTGGCAACTTCGTCTGCAATACCCAGGCTTTTCAGCACTTTCATGAAGTGTATGCCGGCGGTTGATTTCACCGGGTCCGGAAAGTAAATACCACTGGCCGCCAGCAGCGCCATCTCCAGCGCCTTGGGTGTATCAACCTTCGGCATCGTCTGCCCATGCTGCACCGCGATGCCAGTTTTGACCACGCCCAATGCCCGCGCTGACCCTTCGCTCAGATGGTTCATGTCCGTCAACTGCGCAATCAGGGCTTCGGTCACGATCAGCACGTCGCAAGGGTCGCCCGCCAGCAGCCGCTCGACCATTGAGCCCACCGCGCCGAAGCCAGCGGAAATGACGCACCCGCCCTCTGGCCCGCCTGGGTCCGACTCAAACCTCGTGCGCACGGCCGACACCAGTCCCTGGGCCGCGCCGCCGCTCAATAAATGAAGTGTGCTGGATGTGTTCATGACCTGTTGCCCGACATGGTTGAATCAATCTGCCTTGATGCCCGCGGTCTGAATGACCCGGGCCCACTTGGCAATGTCATCGCGCGCGTATTTGTCGAAGGCCTCAGCCGACAGCACAATTGGCACAGCGCCCTGTTTGGCCCAAAGCTGTTTCACCTCGGGCTGGCTCACAATTTTGGAGACCGCCTCGTTCAGCTTGTCCACCACCGCTTTGGGTGTGCCTTTAGGGGCCATCAACCCGAGCCAGATTGTGGCATCAAAGCCGGGGACACCGGCCTCTGCCAGCGTTGGCACATCGGGCAACACGTCGGAGCGCACGCGCCCACTGGTGGCAATCGCCTTGACCTTGCCCGCCTTGACCTGCTCGGTCATGGTGGTCACGGCGTCAAACATCATGTCCACCTGCCCGCCAATCACGTCGGTGCGCGCACCCGTGCTGCCCCGGTAGGGGATGTGAACCAGGTAGACGCCGGCCAGACTTTTGAACAGCTCGCCCGCCATGTGATAAGGCGTGCCTGGGCCGCTTGACGCGTAATTGAGCTTGCCGGGCTGGGACTTGGCCAGCGCAACCAATTCCTTGAGCGTATTGGCCTTGAGCGACGGGTGCGCCACCAGCACCAGGTCTGACGAGTTGACAGGCGCCACCGCTACAAAGTCGCGCATCAGGTTGAAGGGCTTGTTGGCAATCAGCGTTTCATTGACGGTGTGGGTGTTGGACATCATCAGCAGCGTGTAGCCATCGGGCGCGGCTTTGGCAGCAGCGTCCGTGCCAATCACCGAGCCGCCACCGGGCCGGTTGTCCACCACAAACGGCTGGCCGAGCGCATCGCCCAGCCGCTGGCCCATGAAGCGCGCGAAATTGTCGGCCGGGCCGCCCGCCGCAAACGGCACGATGATCTTGACCGGGCGTGCCGGGTAATTCTGTGCCACCGTGGGGCTGGCGAATGTGGCAGCCACTGCGCTTAGAGCAAGCAGACGCAAAAGGCGTGTTTTGAAACGCATGGGTGAATCCTTTAAGTTACTAATTCAATCTGCCGATGCGCTTGACCACGTCCACCATGACTTTGGCGTCTTGCTGCACGTATTTTTCAAACTCGGTGGCGTCCAGAAACTGAACCGGGCTGCCCGCATTCTGGATGATCTCTTTGACCCGGGCGTCCTGACCGGCAAAAT
>JANMCB010000133.1:0-9590 GCA_031360805.1 Rhodoferax sp. | reverse complement strand
ACCCTTTGGGCCTGTTGCGTCTGGCGGTCGCCTGCAAAGTACCGAACCGGTTTGTTTGCGAAACCATTTTTCGCCATGTGTGGCAAGGCGGCAAAGACGCAGCGGATGCCAGTCGCCTGGCCGACCTGGAAGCGATTCTGGGCCCAGAGCTCAGTGCCAACAGTGATTGGGCCAAGGCCACGCTCAAATCCAACACGGAAGCAGCCATTGCCGAAGGTGTATTTGGTGTGCCAGCCTTCAAGGTGGGCGACAAACTCTTTTGGGGCCTGGATGCATTGCCGATGCTGCGGGAGTGCTTGAATGGTGACGCATGGTTCGCGGGCAAGGGTTGGGCCGATGCAGCAAAGGTTCCGGTCGGCCAAGCGCGGCGAGTTGGCGGTGTTGCTGAAACCGGTTCAAAAATTAACTCATAAGTTAATTTTCACTACTTTCGAACGCTTTTTTTGGCAAATTATCAGTGTTTTTGGCTTCTAGCCCTCGTATGATATAGAGTTATAGCTATAAAAAATATAGCGATTTGAGTTTTTAGATCATCACCCGTGCAGGAAGCCAGGCGCCAGGTTGGCTTGCCGGGGCGTGCAAAATGCACTGGATTCTTTGCTACCAAGGGTCACTCCGAGTCATGCCTTGCCTTGTCAGCTTTTTACAGTGATCCGCATGTGGTTAAGCATTGTTATCGCCAAGAGCGCAATTGAGCTTGCATTGATGTTCACCCTGGGGCGCGTCCTGTTGGGGGCTTTGATCGGCGAACGACGCGCTGGCAATGTGGTCTGGCAAGTTCTGGATATAGCGGCCAGGCCCGCGCTGCGCCTTGCTCGCGCGGTCAGTCCCAAGTTCGTGCAGGATCGGCATATCCCACTGGTGGCGATCGTTTGGCTGATTGTGCTTTGGGTGGTCGTGCTTAAATTGAAAATCGACATGTGCCTTGTGGCGGGCACGAACATCTGCAAATAGCGCTGGCTTTGTTTTTCTCATGGCAGCGCCAAAAGGCCTGAGACCTGGCGCGATTGCGTTGACAATTCAAGGGTTGCGCTAAATTCCAGGGATTTGGACCGGATGAAATTGAATCTCACTCAACAGGCTTACTGGCGAAAAAACCTGCGGGCGATCGGCCTGCTGTTGACGCTGTGGTTGTTGTTGAGTTTCGTGCTCATTTTTTTCGCCCGGGAATTGAGCTTCAGTTTTTTCGGCTGGCCTTTTTCATTTTGGGTCGCGGGTCAAGGCGCCCCTCTGGTTTATTGCGTCATTGTTGCGATTTACGCACGCTACATGAGTCGCCTCGATGAGGACCTCGACATTGCCGAAGGACAGGAATAGTGTCGATCCTGAGTGCAGACAATCAAACCCAAGGTGAATTCAAAAAGAGCCTGAACCGGCTTTACCTGGCCTACACGGCGAGTTTTTTGCTGCTGGTGTCAGGGGTCGCCGTGCTGGAGCGGTATGGGTTGTCCAGAAACGGTATTGGCTACATCTTTCTGTTTTCAACTGTGCTGGTCTACGCGGGAATCGGCATGATGAGCCGAACCAGTGATCCTACCGAATATTACGTGGCCGGGCGACGGGTGCCGCCGTTCTACAACGGCATGGCGACCGCTGCCGACTGGATGTCGGCAGCCTCTTTCATCAGTATGGCCGGCACGCTTTATCTCAATGGTTTCATGGGTCTGGCTTTTGTCATGGGCTGGACCGGCGGCTACTGCCTGGTGGCGCTTCTGCTCGCCCCCTATTTGCGCAAGTTCGCGGGCTTCACCATCCCTGACTTTCTGGGTGCCAGGTATGAAGGAAATCTGGCGCGCGCCATTGGTGCGCTGGGTGCCATATTGTGCTCATTCACTTATGTGGTTGCACAACTCTATGGCATCGGCTTGATCACAACCCGGTTGACCGGGTTGGCTTTTGAAATGGGAATCTTTGCCGGTTTGGCCGGAATTCTGGTGTGCTCGTTTTTGGGCGGCATGCGGGCTGTGACCTGGACGCAAGTTGCGCAGTACATTGTCCTGATCATCGCGTATCTGGTTCCGGTGATCTGGCTGTCGGTCAAACACACCGGAGTTCCGACGCCCCAGGCGGTTTATGGCTATGTGCTTGAAAAGGTTACTGCCAAAGAAAAAGAGATTTTTAACGACCCCAAAGAGATCGAGGTCCGCGAAATTTTCAGGATGCGCTCCCTGGAAGCGACGGCGAAGCTCAATGATGTGCCGTCAGCCATGAAAGCCGACCGCGCGATTGCCAAATCGAAACTGGACGAGCTCAGGGCGCAGAACACCTCCATCACTGAAGTCAGGGCGGCTGAAACTGCTTTGACCTCGCTGCCCAGAGACGCGACGACGGCCAGAGCGGCCTACACGGCCGCGCAGGTGTCGTATGCGGCCCGCGCCAACCCGCCTGCGCCACACGCGCAAGCGTTTCCAGGAGACACGGCCGATGAGCAGGGCGCGGCGCGCAAGAATTTTCTGGCGCTGGTGTTCTGCCTCATGATTGGCACAGCAGCGCTGCCACATGTACTGACCCGCTACTACACCACGCCGACCGTGCGCGAGGCGCGCGAGTCTGTGAGTTGGTCACTGTTTTTCATTTTCCTTCTCTATTTCACCGCTCCCGCGTTGGCGGTGTTGGCAAAATTTGAAATTTATACAGTGCTTGTCAATACGCCGTTTGACAGCTTGCCGGAGTGGATCGCCCGTTGGAGCGCTGTTGACAAAACACTCGTGGCGGCGGTGGATGTCAACAAGGACGGCGTTTTGCAACTGGCCGAGCTCACACTGAGCGGTGACATCATCGTGCTGGCTACGCCTGAAATTGGAGGTATGCCCTACGTTGTCTCGGCCTTGGTGGCCGCCGGTGCATTGGCTGCTGCGCTATCGACGGCAGACGGTCTGCTGCTGACCATCTCCAACGCGCTGTCGCATGACCTCTATTTCAAAATCATCAACCCCGCTGCTTCCACCATCAACCGGGTCATGGTTTCGAAATTGCTCCTATTAGTCACTGCGCTGCTGGCCGCCTACGTTGCTGCCCACAAGCCGGCCGACATTCTGTTTCTGGTTTCTGCCGCATTTTCCTTTGCTGCAGCAACTTTGTTCCCTGCTCTCACCCTCGGTATCTTCTGGAAACGGGCCAACAAATGGGGGGCGTCAGCGGGCATGTTGTCGGGCTTGGGCATTACGTTGTACTACATGTGCCAAACCCAGCCGTGGCTGTATTCCTTGACTCACAGTGGCCCGTTGACATCCGATATTTTAAAGACGAATATCTGGTGGGATATTGAACCCATTTCCGCGGGACTTTTTGGCGTACCCGTCGCATTTGCAGTGACGATTGCAGTCTCGCTCTTGACTAAACCGCCCGGGGGGCACATTCACGAACTTGTCGAATTCGTACGAACTCCCAATTCGAAGCGCACATCCTGACCAACCTCCCGGGTGGGTTCGATTCTCGAGCTGGCAGCAGGCAATAGACAGCAGGCGCATCCCTTCGGCGGCGCGAAATTCGTCAGCTTGCAGTCAGTTTTCAGTCAGTTACTGTTGGTTTCAAGTCAGAGCGAGGTCAGTGCTTTGCCAAACAATGCAGCGACCCCCGGTATTCAGGGGCCTCAACATCTTTGGAGACAACACTATGGCAACAACGGCTATTGACAAGCCCATGTCGCAGACTGACAAGACGGTGATCTTCGCGTCTTCGCTCGGTACGATATTTGAGTGGTACGACTTTTATCTTTTTGGCGTGATGTCCGCCATCATCGCCGCGAATTTCTTCTCGGCGCTTGATGAGAGCACCCGCAACATTTTCGTGTTGCTGGCATTTGCGGCGGGTTTTGCGGTGCGGCCTTTTGGCGCGTTGGTTTTCGGCCGCCTTGGCGACATGATTGGGCGTAAATACACATTTCTGATCACGATTGTGATCATGGGTCTGGCAACGTTCCTGGTGGCGTTTTTGCCGACTTATAAATCGGCGGGCATCATCGCCCCCATCATGCTGATCGCGCTTCGCATGTTTCAAGGCTTGGCCTTGGGTGGCGAGTACGGCGGTGCAGCAACCTACGTGGCTGAGCACGCGCCACATGGCAAACGTGGTTTCTACACGTCCTGGATTCAGACGACGGCTACCGTCGGTCTGATGCTGGCCTTGATGGTCATCTTGGGTGTGCGAACCTACTTCGGCGAGAAAGAATTTGCCGACTGGGCCTGGCGCATTCCTTATGCATTGTCAGGTATCTTGCTGATCGTATCGATCTGGATTCGCTTGAAGTTGAACGAGTCGCCAGCTTTCGCCAAGATGAAAGCTGAAGGCAAGACCTCCAAATCACCACTTTCAGAGTCGTTTGGTGAATGGAAGAACTTGAAGATCGTCATTTTGGCCCTGGTTGGTCTGACTGCGGGTCAAGCCGTTGTCTGGTACACGGGTCAGTTCTACGCGTTGTTCTTCTTGCAGACCTTCTTGAAGGTTGATGGCCCAACCGCCAACGTTTTGATCGCGGTGTCCCTGATCATCGGCACGCCATTCTTCATCTTCTTTGGTGCGCTGTCTGACAAAATTGGCCGCAAGCCAATCATCATGGCGGGCTGCCTGTTGGCCGTCGTTACGTACTTCCCGTTGTTCAACGCACTGACGACCTATGCCAATCCAAAACTGCAGCAGGCTATTCAGAAGGCGCCTGTAACGGTGGAGTCAGAGCAAGCCAATTGCAACCTGATCCTGAACCTGACGGGTACTGCCAAGTTCACCACGCCATGTGATCTGGCGCGCGTTTACCTCTCAAATGCTGGTATCAATTACGACAGCGTCTCCAAGCCTGGCACAGCGGTCGCGACGGTGAAAGTCGGCGACAAGGCAATTGCCAGTTACGATGCCAAGGCGCCCACTGCCAAGGAGGACAAGGTTCGCTTTGAGAAGGAAGTGCGCGACGCCCTCAATTCGGCGGGGTATCCGGCAAAGGCTGATCCAATTCCGCTAGGCTCCAGCAACTGGTTGATGCTGGTGGGAATTTTGGTTATTTTGGTGATTTATGTGACCATGGTCTATGGCCCGATTGCGGCCATGCTGGTGGAGATGTTCCCGACGCGGATTCGTTACACCTCAATGAGTTTGCCTTACCATATCGGCAATGGTTGGTTTGGTGGCTTTTTGCCCGCGATCTCCTTTTCGATCGTGGCGGCTCAGGGCAATATCTACAGCGGATTGTGGTATCCGATCATCATCGCGGCGATGACCTTTGTTATCGGTATGATGTTCGTCAGGGAAACCAAGGACGTTGACATTTACGCCAAAGACTGATCTTTGGGGGTATTCACCAACAGGCCCTCCACTTGGAGGGCCTTTTTTTATTGGAACTGGTATGTGGAAAATAGCTGTAGGTTTTGCGATTTTTGCGGGGCTCGCTCTTTGGATGTTGAGCAAGGGCGGTGACATTGACATCGGTGGTGAAAAGCACGGTGACGAGTCCATGAAGGTGCCGGAATTGTCAGCACCCGCCTCTGCGCCTGCAAAAGCGACATCGGCACCGTGATATTTGCCGCGAATTGGGGTGAATACCCGCGGTGAAACCGGCGTAGGCGGTTGTCATTGGCGTTGGCCCCGTTCTAGAATAAGGCATGCCATATACAAAGACCCCGCTTGGGCAACTTGCGTTCAAAGAGCGGTCGCCACTGTTGTCGAACCGGCAACGGTCACTGTTCCTGCTTTTCGACGGGACCAAATCAGTGGACCAGGTGTTGGTAATCACCAAAGCGTTGAGCATTACCCAGGCTGATATTGACCATTTGCTGTCTAGCGGATTCATTGTCAGTACGGGCGATGTAGCGGTGCCAGCCGCAGGCACCCCAGCCACAGTTACACAGATCGCCCCCTCGCAAAGCTCAGATACCGCTGCGTCACCCAATCCTGCAGGCTCAGCAGCGTCTGCGTCCACGTCGCAAGAACGCTTTGCACGGGCCTGGCCTATTGCGACTCAATTGACCGCCGGTATGGGGATACGGGGCTTTCGTTTGAACCTTGCAATTGAAGGTGCTACTGGCTACGACGACCTGCTTGCTTTGTTGCCCAAAATCCAGGCTGCAGTCGGCAAGGAAAAATGCGTCAGCCTGGAGAAGGCGCTTAAAGCTTAGGCCAGGAATTTGGCGGGCGGTTTTCTGCCGCCGGAGCTTGCCCCTACGCCGCTGTGTCGGCAGGTTACTCCCTAGAATGTCTGGCCTCCATAGGAAAGACATCAAGCCATGCCCCAGGGAATCATTCGGATCCGCGGTGCCCGCCAGCACAACCTCAAAAATCTTGACCTGGATATTCGCACCGGTGAGTTGACGGTAGTGACCGGCCCAAGCGGGTCGGGTAAATCCAGTCTGGTTTTCGACACGCTTTATGCCGAAGGGCAGCGGCGCTACGTCGAGACTTTTTCGGCCTACGCGCGGCAGTTTCTGGACCGCATGGACAAGCCCGCAGTGGACCGGGTAGACGGCGTGCCCCCCGCCATTGCCATCGACCAGACCAACCCGGTTCGGTCGTCACGCTCCACTGTGGGAACCATGACAGAGCTGAACGACCACCTTAAGCTCCTGTATGCACGCGCTGCTCAATTGTTTGACCGCGAGACGGCACAAGCCGTGCGCCATGACACGCCGCAAAGCATTTACGCCGACCTGCTTGCACGCACGGTCAATACGCCGGACCTTCGACTGGCACTGACATTTCCGGTTGAGCTTCCCGCTGGCACCACACCCCAGGAAATCGAGCAATGGCTCTCCGTGAGCGGGTTTACCAAAGTGCAGGCAGAGCGTGAGGTGGCGTCCACCACGGGGCCACGAAAGGTACTTGATGTGGTGGCCGACCGGTTCAAACTGACCTCCGTAGAGCGAGCCCGGGTGGTTGAAGCCATCGAGGTCGCTTTGAAACACGGCAGCGGGCGCATGTCGGTTTACGCGTCGGGTGCAGCACACGAAGTGGCAAACGTGGGGGCGACATCCATCTGGAAATTCTCGACAGGGTTGCACTGTGCCGACAGCAACATTCGCTATACCGACCCGATTGCTTCGATGTTTTCGTTCAACTCAGCTGTCGGAGCGTGTGAGACTTGCCGCGGATTTGGTCGAGTGATCGGAGTTGACTACGGGCTTGTCATTCCCAACGATAAGTTGACCTTGCGCGCAGGCGCCGTCAAGCCGATGCAAACGCCTGCCTGGAAAGAGTGCCAGGATGACCTGATGCGGCATGCTGAAGCAGCTGGCATTCCGCGCGACACGCCCTGGTACAAGCTCACGGCGGAGCATCAACATTGGGTTGTCAACGGCTCGCCCGCCTGGAACGGCAAATGGAACCAGCACTGGTTTGGCATCAAGCGGTTCTTCGAATACCTCGAGACCAAGGCCTACAAAATGCACATTCGGGTGCTGCTCTCCAAGTACCGCAGCTACACACCCTGCGGCAGTTGTGGCGGAGCGCGCCTCAAGCTCGAAAGCCTGCAATGGCGCTTGGGCAGCAAGGCCGACGCTGATGCAGTCCTGGAGCCCGGCAGGCGAATCCTGCCCATGGGCGTCAAGTGGACCCGTTCCCAGCTGGAGGGTTTACCGGGTTTGAGTCTGCATGATTTGATGCTGCTGCCGATCGACCGTTTGCGACGGTTTTTCGATCTGATGCAAAGCCAAAAGGACGATCCAAAGGCGCTTGCGAAGCCGCAAAATCAGGGCGAGACGCAGGCACTGAAGCTGCTCTATGAAGAAATCACCACCCGCCTGAAATACCTGTGCGACGTGGGCATCGGTTACCTGACATTGGACCGGCAGAGCCGCACCTTGTCGGGTGGCGAGGTTCAGCGCATCAACCTTACCACCGCCTTGGGCACGTCGCTGGTCAACACCCTGTTCGTGCTGGACGAGCCCAGCATTGGACTGCATCCGCGTGACATGCACCGCATCATTGAAGCCATGAAACGCCTGCGCAATGCGGGCAACACACTGGTTGTTGTCGAGCATGACCCGGCAGTGATGCTGGCCGCAGACCGCATGATTGACATGGGACCCGGCCCGGGCGAGCGGGGCGGGCAGATCGTTTTTGACGGTACGACTCACGATCTGCGTCACGCCAACACGCTCACCGGCGCCTACCTGGGCGGTCGCAAGCAGGTGAGTGTTGGATTCAAGCGGCTGGTGGCAGACAACACGCCAAGGCTTATCCTGGAGCGCGTCACAGAACACAACCTGAAAGGCGTGTCGGTGGAGTTTCCGTTGCAGCGGCTGGTGTGCGTCACCGGTGTCAGCGGTTCTGGCAAATCGACGTTGATTCAGGACGTTCTCGCTCCCGCGCTGATGCGGTATTTTGGCAAGGCCACAGAGACACCCGGGGCGCATGAACGGCTGCTGGGCGCAGATCATTTGAGCGAAGTAGTGTTTGTCGACCAGTCGCCCATCGGAAAAACAGCGCGCTCGAACCCGGCCAGCTACGTGGGCGCCTGGGACGCCATTCGTGAAATTTTTGCCAACGCCTACCTTGCGCGCCAGCGCAGCTACACCGCCAGCAAGTTCAGTTTCAACAGCGGTGACGGGCGCTGCGCCACGTGTGGTGGCTCGGGTTTTGAGCATGTCGAGATGCAGTTCTTAAGCGACGTCTACCTGCGGTGCCCGGACTGCGATGGCGAGCGTTACCGACCCGAGATCCTCGAGGTGATGATCGAGCGCCGTGACGCCTTGACTGCACGGCTGGTCAGCCTCAATGTGGCAGATGTGTTGAACCTTACCGTGAGCGAAGCGGCTTTGGTATTTGAGAAAGACCGTGACGTAATCCGTGCGCTGCAACCCATCGTCGATGTCGGGCTGGAGTACGTGAAGCTCGGCCAACCCGTTCCCACGTTATCAGGCGGCGAAGCGCAGCGGCTGAAGCTGGCGGGTTTTCTGGCACAGGCCGCCAAAACAGCGACCTCCAGCCGACAGTCGGTTGCCACGCGCGGTACGCTCTTCATGTTTGATGAGCCAACCACCGGCCTGCATTTTGACGATATTGCCAAGCTCATGCGAGCCATGCGCAAGCTGCTTGACGCAGGCCATTCCCTGATTGTGATCGAGCACAACCTGGATGTCATCCGAGCCAGCGACTGGCTGATTGACCTCGGGCCGGAAGGGGGTGACGCAGGCGGCGAGGTGGTTGCGGTCGGCACACCGGACGATGTGCGCCTTCACCTCACCTCGCACACTGGCAGGGCACTGCGCGAATACGAGCAGACACTGGGGGTGGGCGCTCTGATCGCGGAAGAGCCAAGAGTTGACTGGGGTCAGAGCCGGGAGGCAGCAGCAAATTCAATCCAGATCATTAACGCCAAAGAGCACAACCTCAAGTCCTTGAGCGTCAACATCCCGCGGGGCAAATTCAATGTGATCACGGGCGTCAGCGGCTCCGGCAAGTCGACTTTGGCGTTTGACATTTTGTTCAACGAAGGCCAGCGCCGTTACCTCGAATCGCTCAACGCCTATGCACGCAGCATCGTGCAACCGGCGGGCCGGCCCGAAGTCGATGCGGTGTACGGCATTCCGCCGACGGTGGCGATTGAACAGCGACTGTCGCGTGGTGGCCGTAAATCGACCGTCGGCACGACGACGGAGGTGTGGCAT
>JANMCB010000514.1:0-11397 GCA_031360805.1 Rhodoferax sp. | reverse complement strand
GCTTCCTGTTTAGCCTCCTGTCTGGCGCGATCACGCTCGGCCAACTCACGGGCTTGCTCCTGCTTGACATCCTCAACATCGCGCGGTGACGGCACCACGGCTTGCGAACTTGGTGCTGCGGGCGCAACGGCTGTGACGGGTGAAGGCACCTCGAGCGGGGGGGGCACCGTCCAGGTTGGGTCGTTGGACGACGACAGCGCGATCACCTCTTCATTCGGCACCGGCGGGGGCGCGCTCTCAATGGGCCGCACGGCGGGTGCCGGCGCAGGTGCGATCGCAGGTGAAATCGCAGGCGCGGGGGCAGCACCGGCGACGACAACCTTCTTCGCCTTGGCTACTTTCTTCGCATTGGCCTTGGGCACAGTCGCTGCGGCTTTCAATTTCGCAGGCAAAGATCGAGTCGCGGGCGGCGCAGGCGGTTTAGGTGGTTCAGGCGGCGCGCGAGATACCACGGTCAGCACCGTGGGCGCAGCCGCAGAAGGCTGCTCAGCCACCAACTTTTCAGCGCTTTGCAAGGGCTCTATGGCTGGCGCTGGCACAGGACTGAGCGTAACGCGCAAATCAGCCGCCTCGGCACGTCGATCCTGCCAGGGGAAGCCGAAGCCTGGAAGCCCGACGCCCTGGCCATTGAAGGTCAGGGTCAGCAGCAACGCGTGGATCAGCAGGGAGAGCAGCAGTCCAAACGCCAGCCGCCTGCGTTCAGGGGTCATGCGCTGGCGCAGCGGCACATTCAGAAACTTATCCTGGCTGGAGAATAGATCGGCTGGATGGCTCAATGTTCAATCACCGTTGACAGGGCCGTCCAGTTTACAGACTCCCAAAAATCCAATTGGGGCGCGCGCAGGATAGAACCTGTTTTCACAGGCGCTAAAAGTGGACACAAGAGCAACTCCCAGGGAATAACCATCCTCACCTCAGGGGTCTTGTGAGTTTGATTTGATATGATTCCTGAAATTTCAGAAAATACTGAAAACTTAGGAATTCCTCAAATGAACCTTCCCCCGCTCACTCAGAAATTTGTCCTGCACTTTGGCGAAATGGGCAGCCGCTGGGGTGTGAACCGTACTGTCGGGCAAATTTATGCGGTCCTTTTTGTGGCCGCCAGGCCGCTCAATGCCGACGAAGTGGGCGAAGCTTTGGCTTTTTCTCGCTCAAATGTCAGCATGGGGCTAAAGGAACTGCAGTCTTGGGGTTTGGTCAAGCTGATTCATCTGCCCAATGACCGACGAGAGTATTTTCAGGCGCCCGAGGACATCTGGGCGATCTTCCGAACATTGGCAGCGGAGCGTCGCAAGCGCGAGATTGACCCGACCCTGTCGATGCTGCGCGACGCATTGATGGAGCAACCCAGCGTGGCAGAGGACATTCACGCACAGGCCCGGATGCGGCAAATGCATGAGTTCATTGAATTGATGACCGACTGGCTGGATGATGTCCAAAAAATGGACTCCGACACGCTCGCCAGCCTGATGAAAATGGGCTCCAAAGTGCAAAAGATGCTTGAAATGAAGGATCGGGTGAAGAAAGTCTTTTCGCCGGGTCCGGTTTCTGTTTCAGACATTTAAGGACGCCTCATGGACGCGCTTGACCCGGTTGTTCTGGCCCGCATCCAGTTTGCGGCCAACATGACATTTCACATCCTGTTCCCGACCATCAGCATCTCTTTAGGTTGGGCCTTGTTGTTCTTCAAGACCCGGTTCATTGCCACTGGCCAAACGCACTGGATGGACGCCTACCAGTTCTGGATCAAGGTCTTCGCCCTGACCTTCGCGCTGGGCGTGGTCAGCGGCATCACCATGAGCTTTCAGTTCGGCACCAACTGGCCAGGCTTCATGACGACAGTGGGCAACGTCGCTGGGCCGTTGTTGGCCTATGAGGTGCTGACTGCGTTTTTTCTGGAAGCCACCATGCTGGGCATCATGCTGTTTGGGCGTGGTCGGGTGAGCGAGCGCGCGCATACCTTGGCGACCCTGCTGGTGGCGCTGGGCACGACCGCCTCGGCATTCTGGATTCTGGCACTTAACTCGTGGATGCACACACCCGCCGGGTTCGAGATGGTCAATGGGCAGGCCCATGTCACCAGTTGGGTGCAGGTGATCTTCAACCCGTCGTTTCCTTACCGCTTGACACACATGCTGATTGCTTCGGGCTTGACAGTCTCGTTCCTTCTAGCGGGCATCAGTGCCTACCGGTGGCTCAAAAAAGACCGTGGCGCCGACGTGCTGGCCACGCTGAAAGTAGGCGTTTACACGGCCGTAGTGTTGATTCCGATTCAAATTTTTGTAGGTGACCTGCACGGTCTGAACACCCTAAAGCACCAGCCTGCAAAAGTCGCAGCCATGGAAGGCATTTGGGACACACAACGTGGCGCGCCAGCGGTTCTGTTTGCAATTCCTGACAAAGCCACAGAGGCCAACAAGTTTGAAATTGCCGTTCCTAAACTGGCTTCGCTTTACCTGACCCATGACATCAACGGGGAGGTCAAAGGCATCAAGGATTTTGGCGACAAGCATCCTCCCGTTGGCCCGGTTTTTTGGGCATTCAGGACAATGGTGGGCACCGGCCTTTTGATGCTGGCAGTGAGCTGGTACACAGCCTGGCAGCTTCGCAAAAAAGTTGAACTCAAGCTGTGGCTGGCCAGAGTGCTGGTCGGCATGACTTTCTCCGGCTGGATAGCTTTGCTCGCAGGCTGGTATGTGACCGAAATTGGCCGCCAGCCCTGGCTGGTTCACGGCGTTTTGACTGCGGCACAGGCTGCTTCAACGGTCCCTGCGGCCAATATCGCGTTGACGCTGTCGGTCTACCTGGCGCTGTATGCGGCGCTGCTCGTGGCTTACATCAAAGTGGTGTTTCATTTGGCGAACAAAGCCGGGCAGGTGATACAGATGGCGGACCTTTCTGACTCAGCGGCTGGCGCGCCGCCCAAACCCGCAACCCCAGGGCAACCGGGGCTACAAAGTGCTTGACCTGATGCCGGACTTGACCCAGCCCGCCGGTTGGCTGCCATTGGCATTTGCCCTGGTGATGGCACTTTCCATGCTGGCCTATGTAGTGCTGGACGGCTACGACCTTGGCGTGGGCGTATTGCTTCAGCAGGCCGACAACATCGATCAAAAAAACGCGATGATCGCCAGTATTGGCCCGTTTTGGGACGCCAACGAGACCTGGCTGGTGCTGGGCGTTGGCGTGCTGCTGGTGGCTTTTCCGATGGCACACGGGGTGATTTTGGGCGCTTTGTACCTGCCGGTGGCCTTGATGTTGATTGCGCTAACGCTGCGCGGTGTGGCCTTTGATTTTCGGGTCAAGGCGCGCGACAGACACCGGCCGCTGTGGGACAAGGCCTTCTTTGCCGGGTCACTGCTGGCAGGCTGGTCGCAGGGGTTCATGCTCGGTGGCTTGATCACCGGCTTCGACAGTGATGTGTGGAGTCACCTGTTCAGCGTGCTGATTGGTTTTTGCCTGCTTGCGGCCTACTGCCTATTGGGTGCGGGCTGGCTGATCATGAAGACCGAAGGCCCACTCCAACTCAAAGCTGTGGGTTGGGCGAAGCGCAGCCTTTGGTTGACCGCGCTTGGCGTGGCCGCCATTTCGGTTGTGACGCCGTGGGTCAGCGCGCGTATTTTCGACAAATGGTTTGCGTTCCCCAACGTGATCATGTTGTTGCCGATTCCCGCGATGACCCTGGTGCTGTTTGCCGTGATGGCACGCAGCCTGAAGCGGCTGCCAGTACGCCTGAATCAAAATAACCAGTACGGGGCGGCGGTGCCATTTGCCTGCACCGTCGGCATTTTCTTGTTGGCTTTTTACGGCCTGGCTTACAGCCTGTTCCCGTGGCTGGTGATTGAAAAGATCACCATTTGGCAGGCAGCCAGCGCGCCCGAAGCTTTGTTGGTTATTTTTTACGGCGTTGTTGTTGTGTTGCCGGTGATCATCGGCTATACCGTGTTTGCCTATCGTGTGTTTTGGGGCAAATCAACAGCGCTTAACTATTGAATTTGACCCACCGTTTTTCAGATATTTTCATATCACCGGCGATATGAAAATTATTCAAACGACCTGATTTCCCGCAAATAACTAATAAAATTGGCCTCTAGCCCTCGTATTTATTAAAATGTTTGCTATTTAATATATAGCAAATACTTTTACTGCGGCTCGATTTTCGCGTCACGAATTGCCCGGGCCCATTTGGCTGTCTCTTGCAGGTTTCGCTGCGCCAGCCCATCGGGGGTGCCAGGCTCAACAGCAAAGCCAATGGCTGCGAATTTTTCCTGAATGTCCCGGCTCTGTGCTGCGCTGTTCACGGCCTGATTCAGTTTGGCAATGATTTCGGGTGGGGTTCCGGCGGGGGCGAACACGGCAAAGTAGGCAATCAGCTCGTAGTCTTTCAAGCCCAGCGCCTCGTTCACGGTCGGCAAATCAGGCACCGCAGCAGAGCGTTTGCTCGACGTCACTGCCAGGCCGCGAATTTTGCCGCCCTTGATTTGTGGCAGGGTAACTGCGAAATCGGCGCTGAACATCATCACCTGGCCGCCAATCAAATCGGTCATGGCCGCCGGGCCGCTTTTGTAAGGCACGTGGGTCATCTGGATGCCCGCCATGCTGGCCAGCATTTCGGAGGACACCAGCTGCGACGTACTGGCGCTGGCGAAGGTGACGTTGCCTGGCTTGCTCTTGGCCAGGTCCACAAATTCACGCAGCGTTTTGGCAGGCACGTCATTGTTGACCGTGACGATCAGTGGCACAGAACCCAAGTAGGCAACCGGCGCAAAGGCGGTGTCCTGGTTGTAGGGCAGGCTCTTCATGAGGAACTTGAGTGCGGCGTTGGTGCTGTTGGTGCCAATCAAGATGGTGTAGCCGTCAGGCGCCGACTTGGCGACTGCGTCAGCGCCCAGCATGCCGTTGACGCCTGCCTTGTTTTCAACCACCACCGGCTGCCCGAGTGTTTCGGTCAATTTGGCTGCGAACGCCCGGCCGATCTGGTCGGTCGCGCTGCCCGCGGCGAATGGCACGATGGCCTTGATCGGCTTGGAGGGGTAAGCCTGCGCCATGGCTGACGTTGACGCCAGTGCCGTCAGGCCCAGAGGGACGGCGAAGCCCAAGGCAAAGCCAAGCGCCGTCGTGGTGGTTATCAGATGTTTGAATTTCATGCTGGCTCCTGGAAGTTGGGTGGGCAGGGGCCGATGCAGCCCTGCCCGCAAATTGGCCCATTGTGACACTTGCGCCTGCAGCCGGTGTCGATGGCAAGGGTCGGGTAAAAGTTGGCGACACCCAACCGGCTTGACCTGGATTACAGTCATTGATCAATCACCAAGGCCCCTATGAATTTCACCCTGTCTGACAACCAAATTTACTGGCGCGACCGCGTCAAAGCCTTTATGGACACGCATGTTTACCCGGCAGTCCCGGTGTTTGACGCGCAGATGGAGGCCTTCGGCACCAACCGCTGGCAGGTGGTGCCGATTGTCGAAGAGCTAAAGGCCAAAGCCAAAGCGGCCGGGCTTTGGAACCTGTTCTTGCCCAAGGACTCCCTGCCGGAAGACAGCCCCTACAAAGGCGCGGGCTTGACCAATCTGGAGTATGCGGTGTGTGCTGAAGAAATGGGCCGCGTCAAGTTTGCGTCGGAAGTGTTCAACTGCTCGGCACCTGACACTGGCAACATGGAAGTGCTGGCCCGGTATGCGTCTGACGCCAACAAGGCACGCTGGTTGCAGCCGCTTCTGGCGGGGGAAATCCGCTCTGCGTTTTTGATGACCGAGCCAGACGTCGCCTCCAGCGACGCCACCAACATCGACACCCGCATCGTGCGCGATGGTGACCACTACGTCATCAATGGCCGCAAGTGGTGGTCCTCCGGGGTGGGCGACCCGCGCTGCAAACTGGCCATCGTGATGGGCAAAACCAACCCGGAGGCGCCCAAACATTCCCAACAATCGCAAATTCTGGTCCCGCTGGACGCACCGGGAATCGAGATCGTCCGGATGCTGCCGGTGTTCGGTTTTGACGATGCGCCGCACGGCCATGCGGAAGTGATCCTGAGAAACGTGCGGGTGCCAGTGGGCAACCTGCTGTTGGGCGAAGGCCGGGGCTTCGAGATTGCCCAAGGGCGCCTCGGACCCGGGCGCATTCACCACTGCATGCGCATCATCGGCAGCGCCGAAGTGGCACTGGAAAAAATGGTCAAGCGCCTGCAATCGCGGGTGGCGTTTGGCAAACGCATCTCGGAGCAGTCGGTGTGGGAGGAGCGCGTGGCCCACGCACGCATCGACATCGAAATGACGCGTCTTTTGACCCTGAAAACCGCTGACATGATGGACAAGCTGGGCAACAAGCATGCGCGGGCGGAAATCGCCATGATCAAGGTTGCCGGGCCCTTGGCGGCGCTTCGCATCATTGACCACGCCATCCAGGCCTTTGGCGCAGCGGGCGTGAGCACTGACGCAGGCCTGGCGCGCCAGTACGCCAGCATGCGCACCATGCGCCTGGCAGACGGACCGGATGAAGTGCATTGCCGCACCATCGCACGGTTGGAGTACGGACGTTATGGGCTGGACAAGGCGCTGGAAAAGTCGCCTGCGAATGCAAAAGTCTGACCACGGCCCAACAAAATCCTAGAAGGAGACAAGCACATGTCACTGTTTTCATTGGGCGGCAAAGTGGCCGTCATCACGGGCTCATCCAAAGGCATCGGCAAGGCGATAGCACACCGCATGGCCGAGCAAGGCGCGAAGGTGGTGATTTCATCCCGCAAGGCCGAGCCCTGCGCAGAAGTAACGGCAGACATCAACAAACTGTTTGGCGCGGGCACGGCAATATCGGTTCCGGCCAATATCTCAAGCAAGGAGCAGCTCAAAAACCTGGTCGACGAAACCAACCGACAGCTTGGGAAAATCGACGTGCTGGTCTGCAACGCCGCCTCCAATCCCTATTACGGCCCGATGGCGGGCATTGAAGACGACCAGTTCCGGAAAATTTTTGAAAACAATGTGCTGGCCAACCATTGGCTGATTGGCTTTGTGGCGCCGCAAATGATTGCCCGCAAAGACGGCTCCATCATCATTGTCAGCAGCATCGGCGGGTTGCGCGGCACGCCGGTGATTGGTGCGTACGGCATTTCAAAAGCCGCTGATTTGCAGCTGGCGCGCAATCTGGCCCACGAATTTGGCCCCTGCAATGTGCGGGTGAACTGCATTGCGCCAGGACTGATCAAAACCGACTTTGCCAAAGCGTTGTGGGAGGATGCCGAAGCTTTGAAGCGCCGCACCTCCACCACGCCGCTGCGTCGAATCGGCGAGCCCGACGAAATAGCTGGCGCGGCCGTATTTTTGGCGTCGCAGGCCGGCTCGTTTGTCACCGGGCAGACGATTGTGGTGGACGGCGGCGTGACAATTTAACTTCAAAATGCACACGTCGGCTTTGGTTCTTTTTTCGGGCGGGCAGGATTCGACCACCTGCCTTGCCCATGCGCTCGAACGCTATGACCGCGTCGAAACCATTGCTTTTGACTACCGACAGCGGCATCACGTGGAGTTGACAGCGCGCCTGCACGTGCTGCGTGAGCTCAAAGCGCAATTTCCTCAGTGGGGCAAGAAGCTTGGGCAGGATCACCTGCTGGATCTGGCGGTTCTGGGCACCGTCAGCGAAACTTCCCTGACACGCTCAACCGCGTTCAAAATGGAACAAAGCGGCTTGCCGAATACTTTTGTGCCGGGGCGAAACCTTCTGTTTCTGACGCTGGCAGCCGCCGTTGCCTACCGGCGTGACCTTCACGTCCTTGTGACCGGCGTATGCGAAACCGATTTTTCTGGCTACCCGGATTGCCGGGATGACACCATGAAGGCGATGCAGCTGGCGTTGTCTCTGGGTATGGACAAACGCTTTCTGATCGAAACACCATTAATGTGGATAGACAAGGCGGCCACCTGGAAAATGGCCCACTCGCTCGGGGAACAAACCCCGTCAGCGAACGGTGGCGAGGCTTTGGTGAACCTGATCATCGAACATACCCATACCTGTTACCTGGGTGACCGTACCCACCGGCACGCGTGGGGCTATGGTTGCGCGAGTTGCCCGGCCTGCGAGCTGCGCGAACGCGGGTACGAGCGTTTCAGGCAGGGCGTTTGAAGGCGATTGCTAAATTCGGCCTTCTTCGATGGCATGGCAGGCAATTTTGTGGCCGTCAATGGTCTTGAGTGCAGGACGCTCGACCCGGCAACGGTCGTTCGCATGCGGACAACGCGGGTTAAAGGCGCAGCCAGTGGGCGGATTCAAAGGGTTGGGCACCTCGCCCTGAACCGGTGTGCGGGCACGGCCGACGTCATGCATTTTGGGAATTGCGTCGAGCAGCATGCGGGTGTAGGGGTGACGCGGATTGGCAAACAGCGCGGACTTGTCCGCAAGTTCCACAAGGCGGCCCAGGTACATCACGCCAACCTGATCGCTCACATGGCGAACCACGGCCAGATTGTGCGAGATGAAAAGATACGTCAAACCCAGCCTGCGTTGCAGGTCTTTCATGATGTTCAGCACCTGCGCCTGCACGCTCACGTCCAGCGCGCTGGTGGGTTCGTCACACACCAGAAAGTCTGGCTGTGTGGCCAGCGCACGCGCAATGGAAATGCGCTGGCGCTGTCCGCCAGAAAACTGGTGCGGGTATTTAATCGCGTCCAGCGGGCTCAAGCCGACCGACTGCAGCAGGGCACCCACGCGGTCTTTTAACTCGGCCGGGTCAGTCACCAGGCCATGCTCGGCAAGTGGCTCACCAACGATGTCCTGCACGATCCAGCGCGGGTTCAACGACGCGTAGGGATCCTGAAAAATCATCTGGATGCGCCGACGAAGCTGCCTGCCCTGGGGCGTCTTGAACGCTGCATGGGCATCGACCCCGTCAAATGTCAAGCCGCCGCGCGTTGGCGCGTACAGCCCCACCAGCAATTTGGCCACGGTGCTTTTGCCACAACCGGACTCGCCCACCAGGGCGAGGGTTTTGCCTTTTTCAATTTCAAAGCTCACGCCGTCCACGGCATGCAGCAAGACGCGAGGTTTTCGTTCCAGCACACGGTTGAGCCAGGGCGGCGACACATCAAAGGTCATCGCCAGGTCGTACGCCTTCACCAGCGCGGTCATGACGGGCTCCCAACGTGCAGCCAACATGATGCTTGCGTGGCACCTGCCCGGGTCAAATCAGGGCGCAGACTTCGGCACTTGTCAAATACCTCGGGACAGCGCGGGTTGAAGGCACAACCGACGGGAATGGCGTTCAGGCGCGGCATGGCGCCGTCGATCTGGCTCAAGGTCTCGCGGTCTTCGGTGATGTCGGGAATGGCACCCATGAGGCCTTTGGTGTAGGGGTGTGCCGGATGGTTGATAACCTCGTGCACCGGCCCGATTTCAGCAATTCTCCCGGCGTAGAGCACGGCGACGCGGTCGCAGGTTTCGGCAATCACACCCATGTCGTGGGTGATCAGCATCACCGCCGCGCCACGCTTTTTGCAGATGTTTTTCAGCAAGGAGATGATTTGCGCCTGAATCGAAACGTCCAGTGCAGTGGTGGGCTCGTCCGCCACGATCAGCTTGGGTTCTGCGGCCAGTGCCAGCGCAATCACGACACGCTGGCGCATGCCACCCGAAAATTGGTGCGGGTAATGGTCAATGCGCTCGGCGGGCGCCGGAATGCCGGTGTCCTGAAGCAGGGAAATCGCGCGCGCTTTGGCCTCTTTGGGCGTGACGGGCAAGTGCGCCAGAATCGTCTCGATCAACTGCGCGCCCACCGACATCAACGGGTTGAGCGATGTCAGCGGATCCTGAAAAATTGCTCCAATGCGCCGCCCCCGAATGTGCCGCATGGCCTCAAATCCGAGGTTGTCGATGCGCTCACCCTCGAGCAGAATCTGGCCGCCCGCGATACGCCCAGGTGGCTCAAGCAGGCCGATGATGGCGGCGCCCGTGAGCGACTTGCCAGCGCCGGATTCACCGACAACGCCCAGAATTTCGCCTGGCGCGATGTCGAAGGAGATGTCGTCAATCGCCCGCAGCGTGCCGTGGCGGCTCGGGAATTCAACGACGAGATTTTTGACTTGAAGTAGTGACATGGTGTCAGAGAGTAGAACCTGGCGAATCCTAGCGCAGGCGCGGGTTCAACGCATCGCGCAGCCAGTCGCCCAGCAGATTCACACTCAGCGATATCGCCACCAGCATCAGGCCGGGGAAAACGGTAATCCACCATTCGCCGGAAAAAAGGAAGTCTTTGCCAACACTGATCAGCGTACCCAGCGATGGCGTGGTAACCGGTGCGCCCACACCCAGAAACGACAGCGTAGCCTCAATGATGATTGCAGTCGCGACCTGAATCGTGGCCAACACCATCACTGGTCCCATCACGTTGGGCAGGACATGCCTGCGCATGATGCGCAAGGGCAACACACCGGTCACCCGCGCAGCCTGCACGTATTCCTTGTTGCGCTCGACCAGGGTGGAGCCGCGCACGGTGCGTGCGTAGGGAACCCAGCCCGAAAGCGTGATGGAGATGATCAACACCCCAAATGCCAGCGAGCCTTGCGCATCAGGGAACAAGGCACGGCCAACCCCGGCAATCAGCAATGCGATCAGGATCGCCGGAAACGACAGCATCACATCACAAAGCCGCATCAAAGCGGTGTCAATCCAGCCGCCCAGAAATCCAGATACCAGACCCACGGTCACACCAATGATCATCGACAGGATGACCGAGGCAAAACCCACAATCAAGGAAATCCGCGCACCATACATGATGGCGGACAGGATGTCCCGGCCCTGGCTGTCGGTGCCGAGCAGGTACTTGGTGCTGCCGCCCGTCAACCAGGCCGGTGGCAAGCGGGAATCACTCAGCTCAAGGGTGGCCAGATCAAACGGGTTGTGCGGTGAAATGCTGCCGGCAAAAACCGAAGCAAAGATGCAGACAAACGCAACCGCAGCTGCCGCAACTGCCAGCGGCGAATTGCGAAAGCTGTAGCCAATATCGCCCGACCACCAGCGGGCAAAAACACCCGTCATCGGCCGGACTACTTGTTCACCTTCACATACTTCCAGGGCATTTCATTGCCAGGCTGTTGCACCATTTCGATGGATTTCTTCACACCCCAGTTCAGCGCCTGCTGGTGCAATGGAATGTGGCCAATGTCGTCCTGATGGATCTTGATGGCCTCCCGAATCATGTCATTGCGCTTTTTGTCGTCGGTTTCCGAGCCCACCAGGGTGGTCAATTCATCAATCCTCGCGTTGCTGTACGCGCCCAGGTTGAACTGTCCACGGCCGCCCTCGCCAGGGGACGCCATGATGGGGTACATGACGTTATGGGCATCGACCGTGCTTGAGGTCCAGCCCAGCATATAGAAGCTGGTGTCGCGACGCAAGATTTTGGGG
>JANMCB010000262.1:0-3695 GCA_031360805.1 Rhodoferax sp. | reverse complement strand
GCTTGCGCGTCGATGAGTGATTGCGTGCTTGCGATCACCAGGGCGCCGTGCTCGGCGAAGACTTCGCACAGCACCGGACCCATGAACGCGTCGGCCTGAGTGATCAGTATGCGTTTGCCTTGGAGAATGGAACTTGACATGAAACCTCCTGTGGAAAATAGCGCAGGAGCCTGCGTTATGGTGTGCTTGAACTTGTGAAGTGTCGGCTACTCTTCCATGCGCCGACAGATTTATCTGGGTGATGAAAAGTTCATCGACAAAATGAGCTTGCTGGCAGCACAGAACCCGACTGGCCCAGGAAACAGCGTGAGCTGCTCGCGCCGGGAGATTCCGAACATCCAGCGCAGGCCGCAGCCAATGGCGCTGGAGGCTTTTGAACGCCAACACCCCAACAACCGCAACGCCGCGATTCAGGCCGCCTTTGCCACCGGCGCCTACACCATGGCGAAACTGGCCCAGCATTTCCAAGTGCACTACACGAGCGTGATTCGGATTGTGAAGTTGATTTGAGAGCTGATAAATCAAGACCTGACCAAATGCTGTTTGTGACCCAATGCTGTTTGCAATGCTGTTCGGTTAAGCAGTCTTGGAGGCTTGAATGTGCGCGTAAATCTTTGATTTACATGGGTCATTTTTGTAAACCGAACAGTATTAAGACCTGACCCCCGTGACCCGGTTTTCAGGCGACCCCCCAAATCAGCTGGCCAACACACAGAATTCAGTCCGGCAAGTGCGCCTTGATCGCGTTCGCGCGCGCCGGGTATTGAATACTGCCGTCAGGGCTGACCGGCAATCCGGCCCGCACAGTTTCAATCAGCCTCAGCCGATCGGCGGACATCATTGCAGCAATCATCTTGCCGATGGGGCTGTAGCCGGGTGTTTGTGCTTGCCAGAAGGCGTCGAAATCGGGAAATGGCACTGTCACGGTAATCGACCTTGTGGCGATCCTGTCAAACCCTGCTTGCTCGAACAATGTAGTGAGTGCGCCCACGCTCGACTCCCCGGTCCCCGGCACTGGTGGAACATCTGCGCCGGTTGGGCGCATCGCAAGGCGCAACGGCCAACTGGGGGAAAGTTCCGCTTCGAAGTCCCAAACGAAGGCGGCGACCAGGCCACCCGCACGTAAAACGCGGCGCATTTCAGAAAGTGCTCGAGGCCGATCGGCGATGAAGTTGATGACGAGGGCAGAAGCGACGATATCGAATGAGGCGTCGGGAAAGGGCAGCGTCTGCGCATCTGCCACCTGGAAATCTACCCGCTGCCCTACCGGACGGCGGCTCGCGTGGTCGATCTGCGCCTGCGCCGGGTCGACGCCGAAGACCGCCGAAGGCGAGCTGGAGTCGAGTATCAACTCGGTGAAAACGCCAGTGCCGCAGCCGACATCGAGCCAGCGTGCTCCCGCTGGTGGCGCCAGCCAGTCAACGAAGACTTCTCCGACGGCACGGCTCCAACGCCCCATGAAGCGCTCGTAGGCGGCGCTGTCGTCGAAGCTGTGCGCGACCACCATGGCTATTCAGGCTTGAGACCGATTTCTTTGACCAGCGCTGCGTTAATGGCGATTTCCTTTTGGACATGCGCGTCGAATTCGCTCGGCGCCATGACCAACGGATCGACGCCGAGTGTGGCCAGCCGCTCGCGCGTTTTGGGCTCTTGCAGCGCTTTGAGCGTCTCGCGGTGAAGCTTGTCGACAATATCGCGTGGTGTCTTCGCCGGCAGAAAGAGTCCGAACCATATCGGATACTCGGCATTGGCAATACCGGCTTCCAGGGTGGTCGGCACGTCCGGCAGCGCGGCGGAACGTTTGGCGCCGTTCACCGCGAGCGCAAGGAGCTTGCCCTCTCGAACCTGCGGCAGAACAAGCCCGACCGGTCCAAAAAAGAAATCAACGCGTCCGGCCATTACTTCGGACATGGCTTCCGCGCCGCCTTTGAACGGAATATGCACCGCCTTCACTCCCGCGCTTGACAGAAATCGCTCGGCGCTCAGATGGGTCGCGGTGCCGATGCCGACCGACGAAAAGTTCAACGCACCCGGCCTGGCTTTGCCTGCGGCGACAAGGTCGCCGACGGTCTTGAAGTCCTTGCCCGGCGCGACGACCAACACATTTGGCGAAATGCCGAGCGGCACGACCGCCGCGAAATCGCGCGCCGGATCGTAAGTCAGCTTTGAATAAACCGATTGCGAGATTGCGTGCACCGACCCGGTGGCAAGCAGGGTGTGGCCATCGGCGTCCGACCTGGCAACGAAGGCCGTACCGATCGTCCCGCCGGCGCCGCTTCGGTTCTCCACGACGATGGGCTGCCCGAGTTGCACAGAAAGCTGCTCGAACACCACTCGCGGGATGATGTCGGTGCTGCTGCCTGCCGCGACGGGAACGACGGCCCGCAACGGCTTCGTCGGCCAGGTTTGTGCCCCGGCACCCCCAGCCGACAACGCAAGGCCGACCATAGGCAATATCAACAAACGGATCAGCTTCATGGCTTTTCTCCTTGGTGGGCATGACCGTCCAGCCGAGGCGGCGGACGTCACATGGCAATGATGATGCGCGACCGACTTGCCGTCCAATACATAATAATTCTTGCAATTCATGCCGATCTGGCATAAAAAGCGGCATGGACTTGCGGCACGTTCGAACCTTCGTTACCGTCGCAGAGCTTGGCACTGTGACCAAAGCGGCCTCGCGCTTGCATGTCGCCCAGCCCGCTTTGTCCCGGCAGATCAGCGATCTTGAGGACGAACTCGGTCTGCACCTTTTTGATCGCATCGGACGCCGCCTTCAGTTGTCCAGCGAAGGCGAGCAGTTGCTCAGTGATTGCCGCAGCCTGTTGAACGATGCCCGCGCCATCGGCGAGCGGGCGCAAGCGCTCCGGCGCGGGGACACCGGTGTGTTGAAGGTGTCAGCCTCGCCGCATTTGATCGAAGGCATCTTTCCTGATTTTCTGCACCTATACACGCAACGTTATCCCAATGTGGAGGTGAAACTGATCGACCTCGTAGGCCCCGACATGCTGCCCAAGCTGATACGCGGCGAGATTCACTTCGCACAAAGTCTCGTCAGTGCGATCGAGCCGGAAGATCAACGCTTCGCAAGCCATCCGCTTGAACCGATGGAGATGCTTGCCGCCTGTCGTCCTGAAGTGAAGCTTGGCAAAGGCGAGACGATCGAGATCGCTCGCCTGGCACCGTTTCCCTTGCTGCAGATAAGTTCCGAGTTCGTGATTCGCAGGAGGTTTGACGCCGCATGCCGGATCGCGGGGTTCGAGCCGAACGTACTGCACGAAAGCCGCGCCCCGCAGGCGCTGCTCGCGCTGGCCGAAGCGGGGCACGGCATCGCGATTATTCCGTCGGCTTTGCAAACCCATCGATACCGGTTGCGAATTGTCCGCGTGACGTACCGGGGCAAACCGCTGCGCGAGTCGCTGACCATGTTGTCCGACAAACGGCGCCCGCAGCCTCCCTATGCCACGGCCTTTTGCGAAATGCTCGCTGAATACGTGCGTGAGGTGTTTCCGCTAACGCGACCGTCCGAACCCAGGGCCGACTCAGCGGTTAAGCGATCTTCTGCGCGCAAAGGCGTGTGACGCGTCGTTACTGGATCCGATGTCTTCGTGCCGTGTTTCACGGTGGTCTGGTGAAACTCGGGAAGCCGGGGCTTGCGCGTCGATGAGTGATTGCGTGTTTGCGATCACCAGGGC
>JANMCB010000498.1:0-1558 GCA_031360805.1 Rhodoferax sp. | reverse complement strand
GGCAGCATGGTTCTGCCAAAGGCGTGTGACAGGTAGGTCAGCAACTGCGCGGCCATTCCAGCGGCGGGCAGTTCGAAATCGACCAAACCTGTGGCCAGCGCACTGCGCGGCATGCCGTCAAACTCGGTCGACGCCGGGTTTTGCACCATCACCATGCCGCCTTCGCCCTTGATGGCGCGCACACCCAGGGTGCCGTCGCTGCCGGTGCCGGACAGCACAATGCCAATCGCGCGCTCGCGCTGGTCTGCGGCAAGCGAGCGGAACAAAAAATCAACCGGCAGGCGGTGGCCACGTGCCGCGGCCGGCTCCAGCAGGTGCAAGGCGCCATCCAGAAACGCCATGTCGCGGTTGGGGGGAATGACGTAGACGCAGTTGATCTGCACCTGCATGCCGTCACTCACCTCAAACACCTGCATGCGGGTGCAGCGCTGCACCAGGTGGGTCAATATGCTGTCATGGTCGGGCGCGAGGTGCTGCACCAGCACTATCGCCAGGCCTGGTTCGGTTTCGGTCGGCATGCCGGCAAAGAACGCCTCAATCGCCGCCAGACCGCCGGCCGAGGCACCAATGCCCACTATCGGGAACCCGGTTGGCGGTTCTGCGGTGCCCGACGATTCGGGTGCGTCAAGGGGTGTTTTGGTGTCGGTCATGTTTGCATGGAAGGTTCATAGAAACGCACGGTGTTGCGGCTGGCCGCCTTGGCATCGTACATTGCCACGTCAGCCTTTTTAAGCAGCCTTTCAATCGGCTGCTGGGCACCTTTGAAGACCACCGCACCAATGCTGAAGGTGCTGGCGCAGGTTTGCTCGCCCAGGCGGAACACGCTGGCAAAGGCCTCAAGAATTTTGCCGGTGACGCCTTTGGCCTGGTGCGTGGCGTCTTGCGGGTTGTCGCTTAAGCCCTCGAGCAGCACCACGAACTCGTCGCCCCCCAGGCGCGCCACGGTGTCGCCTTCGCGCACACAGACTTGCAGCCGCGCGGCGGCCTGTATCAGCACCTGGTCGCCCGCGTCATGCCCCAGCGCATCGTTGAGCTCCTTGAAGTGGTCCAGGTCCAGAAACATCAGCGCGCAGTGGTCGCCGGTGCGCGCCGAATTGCGCCTGGCGTGCTCCAGCCGGTCCATCAGCAGGCGCCGGTTGGCCACACCCGTGAGCGCGTCATGCAACGCCAAAGACTCAAGCTCCCGGTTGGACTTCACCAGCCGCCGGTAGATCAGGCGCAGCTCCAGCATGTTGTGGATGCGGGTTTTAACCTCCAGCAGGTCATACGGTTTGGAGATGAAGTCCTTCGCCCCCGAAGCCAGTGCCTTCAGCTTGTGGGCGGGTTGGGCGGTGATGGCCAGCACCGGCGAATAGGCGTCGGTTTCGATCTCGTTCAGGCCCTGCATGACCTGAAAGCCGTCCATGTCTGGCATTTGCAGGTCCAGCAGGATCAGGTCATAGTTGTGCGTTCGGTGCAGGTCGCACACATCGCGCGAGTCCAGCGTGGCGCTGACGTTGGTGTAGCCCGCGTCGTGCAGCAGTTCCTGCAGCAACTGCACGTTGGACGCCTGGTCGTC
>JANMCB010000469.1:0-4613 GCA_031360805.1 Rhodoferax sp. | reverse complement strand
ACGGCTTCGCGCACATAGTCTGACGCGGACATGCTCAGGGCGCGGGCCAGTGTTTTGGTTTGCTCTGCAAACTCAAGCGGCGCGCGGAAGGATAAAGTGGTTGCACTCATATTTTGTAGCGTGAATTTGTAATACGTCATTGTAAAGCGGCTTTGCAGCACATGAAACACCGCTACCGCGCTCCGAACTGCGTTATCCGCATATTCCACGAGAGCTAATGGCCAATTTGGTGGCGATTCGGTCTTCACCGCCCTGGCATAGATGCACTCTTTCGCCGCACGTGAATATGCACACCGGTCGATCCATCACCGATGGAAACTTCTTTCAAATCTAGGTAGTCCTGCTTACGCATGAGCTTACTGAGTTGTGAAAACCCATAATTTCTTGGATCAAACGAAGGGTTGTTTTTGTTCATTTGACTGCCCACAGGCCCCAATGGAGCCCAACCATCATCACGGGCGACGGCGTCAAGTGCGGCAAGTATCATCGGTTGCAATTCGGGTAACTCAGCGACATCTGCCACTGGCTTGGCATTGGCCTCAATCAGCGCAATCTCGGCTTTGGACTCCTCTGGCTTGGTACGCAAAATCTCCGTATAAATAAACTTGTCGCAAGCCGCCACAAACGGCTCGGGCGTTTTGCGTTCGCCGAAGCCGTAGACGACAAGCCCCGCCTCGCGGATGCGCGTGGCCAGGCGGGTGAAGTCGCTGTCAGACGACACCAGGCAAAAGCCGTCTACCGCTCCGGTGTGCAGAACGTCCATGGCGTCGATGATGAGGGAGGCGTCGGTCGAGTTTTTGCCTGTGGTGTAGCTGAATTGCTGAATGGGCTGGATCGCCATTCGGTGCAGCACTTCTTTCCAGCCTTTGAGGTTGGTGGTGGTCCAGTCGCCATAGGCGCGTTTGATGGTGGCGGTGCCGTAGCGCGACACCTCGGCCAGCAGCTCCTGGATGACGGACGCCTGCGCGTTGTCAGCATCGATCAGGACTGCGAGTTTCTGATTGGTATTGGTTGCCACTGGCTCTCCCCTATTTTTGGCAATCGTAACCTTTTGCGCTCAATGCCAATACACTGACCTGTCTGTACTGCTCCACGCAGTTGCACATCATGACGGCCCTGCCCTGTTGGCCCCTATTGTCAAACGCAGTTCCGGGCAGCAGCAAGCCTTGCTGGCTGTTGCGTTTGGACCCAGGTAAGACTTTAAAACCTACGTTCTCGAAAATGGGTTACGCGAACTCCACCCGCATAAGCATAATTTTTTGGCGCCGCAGTTCAATTGAAGGTACCGAAAACCTACATAAACCACATTGCCAACCAATCTGCGTCCAATACTGTCATTGGAAATCCCAGTTCGCCGTGAATGTACCCCAGCGTTGGATTCCTGCACCTTGTCCCAGGCCGGCATTCTCAAATTCAGGCGACCGCGCACTGACCGCATACACCAACCGGGGCCAGCCGCCTTTTAACCAATGCTGCAGAGGCACGGAAACACCGACTTGGATGGTAACGAAGCCAGGCAAAGGGCTAATCAAAGATGCGCCATACGGTGTCGGGCCGGTCAGAAAATAGTTGTATCCCACAGCATTCAGCCCCGCAGAAATATAGCCGAATGGCTTCTTGAATACAGGTCGATTGTTGAAGTCCTGACTTATGAAGTCCCCCTCATTGCCAATCAGGATTGGAGGATCGTTGCCATCAAGATCGCCGATCAACATAGTTGCATTGACGTTTGCATACGTGCGCACGGTGCCAACTGCGCCACCCCAGCCCAATTGAAAGCCAACGCGATCATTCAGGAGGTTGTTGCCAAATCGACTCAGCCGGGTGTAGGTCAATTGCGCACCTAGGCGTGGCTCCAGTTGCTGATCCCATCCTGCGGGTCGAGCTGAATCAACGATCTTATGAATTGCGGTCTGGGTCTGCTCGGCAAATGCGTATTTTCCCGTTAATCCGAGCTTAACTTCAGCAGCGGAGAATGTTCTACCCTCGTAGGCATGCGCAGTCAATCCGAAATACAAAAACCCGCCCCATGGCCGGTCATTTGGCTGAGGCCCAGACACCGTGATGTCGCGAGGGGTGTACATCAATTGCCCCACCGTGTATGTCAACGTGGGCGCTGACGAGGGTCCAAAGACCACCTTGCTAGCGTCCGCAAATTCTCGAGCCAGAACAGTATTTGGCGTTTTCCGGTAAGTCCATGAGTACCTGATCCCATTGGTGTACCAACGATCAATTTTGCTTGGGGCCCATAGGTCATTGTCCCAGTTCAGCTGGGTACCCATCAGTTCGTCCTTTGAAGGAAAACCTTCTTGCGCATGGGTACTTACCGAGCACGACACAACGACCAGGAGTAGTGAGGCACTTGTAAGCAACTTCATGTTTTGACTCCTCTTTGGAGACCTGTTGAAGTCCCCTTGTTAGGTTTTGAATCTGTCATTGACTTCTGAAATGCTAATACTTGATTGATGACACTGCATCCCCCAAATTGAGGATAACTGGCGCCCCACCTGCGCCAGTTGCGGCATCAAGCTGGTGGAGCGCACCCCAGCCAAAGGCGGTGCGGGGTTTTGGGCTGCAGCAACTATCCAAGGTGCAGATCACGGCTGTGTAAAGCGGCTGTTTGACCACCCCGCACGGGAAGTTGTCCGACAGACCGTTGGCGGTCATGAAGCGCGTAATTAGGCACTCTGGCGCCAAAGTGCGCCGCTTTTGCATCATTGCTCCAACGCACCCTTCTGGAGGCCCGCCATGACCCAACACGCCACCGTCACAGACCACGTGACCTACACGCCCGGCGACGGCGCGCCGCTGGTGATTCCGAAAGGGCCGGTTGACGTCGATTTGACGCCCGACAGCGCCACACTGAGCTGGACGGCCGAGAACGGCGCGCACGGGTTGACGGCGATTCCGCTGACGCAGTACAAAGAGTACGTGCGCCAGAAGCGGATCACCTTGCAAAGCTAGCGCGCAGGCAGCTTACGCGTTTCGCCAACTGACAGCAAGAAGAAGTCGGCCGCTGGCAAGTTGGCGGCTTCGCGTGCGGCGGCCAGGTCTTGGGGTGGCTGGTCCAGCGGCTCGTCGCTCAGGTTGAAGGTGCCCCAGTGCACGCCCACGCTGCGCTTGGCGCCAACGTCGCGGTGAACCTGCACGGACTCGGCCGGGTTCAGGTGTTGCTCGCTCATGAACCAGCGCGGCTCGTACGCGCCGATGGCGATCAGTGCCAGATCAAACCCGCCGCCTTTGCCCAGGGTTTGGCGCTCTGCAAAGCGTGCGCGCGTGTCCGCAAAGTCTCGGCTGTAGCCGGTGTCGCCGCTGTAGTACCAATGAAAATCCGGGCCAAACGCGGCCCAGCCGCCCCACAGGGTTTGGTGCCGGTCGGTAAAGCTGCGCGCAGACCAGTGCTGCACGGGTGTGAGCACAAAGTCCACCTTGCCGACGGTCACGCTTTCCCACCAGTCGAGCTCGCGCACCTCGGTGATGTCAATGCTTTGCATCAAGGCTTTGAGCCCCAGCGGCACAATGAACATTGGCGAGCCGCCCGCTTGCCGCGACAGCGCGAAAACCGAGTTGCGGTCCAGGTGGTCAAAGTGGTTGTGCGAGATGACGACCACGTCGATGTGCGGCAAATCAGCCAGCGCCACACCGGGTGGCTGCACCCGCTTTGGGCCTGCGAACTGCACCGGAAACGCGCGCTCGGAGAATATCGGGTCGGTCAGCTTGGGTACCCCAGAGCAGCCCGCTAACAGAAAAATCAGGGCAAATGCAATCAGCACATGGGGAATGCCTGACGGTTGACATTTGAGGGCATGCAGGGGCTTGCGCTTTGAAGAGGCTTCGCTTGGGGCTGGAAATCAAAAAAGTGCCATGTTAGGGCCATAGGCAAGGCGGCCACGTGCCGTTGGCCGACAATGCAACATCGCATTGCAATATTGCTTTTTTTCAACGTTTTTCTACAACGCTTTGCTTCAACGGATTACCAAGGACAGCCCCTCATGAAAATCGCGCATTTGATCAACCTGGCCATCCCCGTCATTGCCGCCCTGGCGCTTTCGATAGCGGGTTGCTCCCCCAAAGACCCAGCCGAAAAAGCAGCAGACGCGAAGGCCTTAGCGCCCGCGCTGCCGTATGACGCAGTGGCCTCAGGCGGCAAAGGCTTCACCGTGGGCGCGATGATGAGCGCCAACACGGTGTATGTACTGTTTGACCCGCAGTGCCCGCATTGCGGCCACCTTTGGGAAGCCTCGGTGCCGCTGCAAAGCAAAGTGAAGTTTGTGTGGATTCCGGTTGCGTTCATCAACGCCAAGAGCGGGCCACAAGGCGCTGCTTTGCTGTCTGCGGCCAACCCGGCCGAGGTGATGGCCGAGCATGAGAAGTCGCTTCTTGCCGGTACCGGCGGCATATCGGCCATCGCCGCTGCGACCACCGAAATCAACAGTGCCATCAAAAAGAATACCGTGCTGTTCAACAGCCTTGGCGCAGAATCTGTGCCCTACGTTCTGGCCAAAAACACCCGCACCGGGCTGGTGGTGACGCACAACGGCGCGATGGACGCTGCGGCGCTGGCGGAGTTTTTGGGGGTCAATTAGGCGCAGAAATACCGCCTTGAGCGGGCG
>JANMCB010000248.1:0-5121 GCA_031360805.1 Rhodoferax sp. | reverse complement strand
GAGGAGCCGAAGGTGAAGTTCCGGCAAATCGAGCAGGCTTACAACAAGTACTTTGTGTCAGCCGCCGCATCGGCGCGGGCTTTGGGCCTGACCAGCGAATTGGGCGTGGCGCTGGCGTTTGATGTGCATGTGCAAAACGGCAGCTTCAAGGCCTCAGTGATGGCCAAGGCAGCCCAGTGGTCGGCCAACCACCCCGAACCCAATCGCCGCCGTGACCTGGCCAACTGGGTTGCTGATGCATCGACGAACGTGAGATTCAGGGAAGACGTGCGCGCCCGCAAGATGTGCATCGCCAGGGGCGGCGGCCCGGTGCGAGGCCAAACGGTCAGCCTCCCGGCCTGGGGGCTGGCCGAGGTGCTTGCGGCATAGGGGGTTGCGGCCTGGCCGCGCTAATCGGCAGTGCAGTCCTGCTCACAGATAATGAGCGAATGGACAGACGCCGATTTTTACAAAGTGCCGGCAGCGCAGCGCTGATCGCCGCCACAGGTCGCCTGGCCGCGCAGACGATTCGCCACAACCCGTTCTCGCTGGGTGTGGCTTCAGGCTCGCCGTCAACCGATGGCATGGTGCTGTGGACGCGGCTGATGGCGCCTGCGCTGGGCGAGCCATTGCCAGAATTGCCGATTGAAGTCCGTTGGGAGCTCGGCGACGACCCGAATTTCAAACGCATCGTGCAAAGCGGCACAGCGCTGGCCCTGCCCGATTTTGCGCACGCCGTGCACGTGGAAGTGGAAGGCCTGCCGCTGGGCACGCGCAATGGCGCCAACCCGCACTTCTGGTACCGGTTCATGGTGGGGGATGCGGTAAGCCCCGTGGGCCGCACCCGCCTGCTGCCTGCGCGCGACAGCCAGGCCCGGCTTACGCTGGCACTGGCCTCGTGTCAAAACTATGAACATGGTTACTTCGGTGCCTACCGGCACATGGCGCAGGAGCCGCTGGACTGCGTGCTGTTTGTGGGCGACTACATCTATGAATACGGCATCACGCCCAACCGCACGCGCCAGCACAACAGCCCCACCTGCAGGACCTTGGGCGACTACCGGGCGCGATACGCGCTGTACAAGTCTGACCCCGACCTGCAGGCAGCCCACGCCGCGTTTCCCTGGCTTGTGACCTGGGACGACCATGAGGTGGAAAACGACTACGCCAATGACCGCGCCGCTTCGGGTCGAGGTGCAGAATTTCTGGAAAAGCGCGCCGCCGCGTACCGCGCCTTTTGGGAGCACCAGCCGCTGCGCCGCGCCCAGATGCCACACGGGGCTGATGCGCAGCTGTTCCGCCGCTACGCCTGGGGGCAAACTGCCAATCTGCACCTCCTGGATGCGCGCCAATACCGCGACCACCAGGTGTGCACGCCGCCGGATCAGGGTGGCTCGCGAACGATTTTTGACAAGACCTGCCCAGAGCGCCTGGGCCTGCCGTCCAGCCTGCTCGGCGCGCGTCAGGAGCGCTGGCTCGAACAGGGCCTGCGCCAGGGCACGGCCAGTTTTGAAATCATCGGCCAGCAGTCCATCATGGCGCAAATGCGCATGCCCGCGACGCGATCGCCCGAGGCGCAACCCGGTGACGCGTTGTGGAACGACAGCTGGGACGGCTACCCCATTGCGCGAAAGCGGGCGCTGGACCTGTGGGCGCAGAAGAAGAATGTGCTGAGCCTGGGCGGCGATGTTCACGCCACCTATGTCAGCGAGCTGGTGGCGGATTTCGATGTGCCCAATTCAAAGGTGCTGGCCACCGAGATTGTCGGCACCTCGATCAGCAGCCCAAGCTGGTCACAAGCAGCCACCGAGCGCATCCTGGGTTACAACCCGCACATCAAGTTTGGCAAGAGCGACCAGCGCGGCTACACCGTGCTGGAAGTGCAGGGCGACCGCGCAACCGCGCACCTAAGGGTGATCGACAACGCCCGGCAACGCGACACCACGGTGGCTACTGCGGCCAGCTTCGTGGTCGAGTGCGGGCGACCTGGCGCTCAGCGGGCCTGAAAGCAGCAGCGCAATGAACGCGCCGTTGCGGCCCCAGGGCTCAATCCTCAAACCGCAACGCGGAATATGGGGCGGCTTCGACAAACGGCCTTTTCCCTTCCAGCAAGTCGGCCAGCAAGCGCCCACTGACCGCACCCAGCGTGAAGCCTTGGTGCGCATGCCCAAAGTTGAACCACAGTCCGGGGTGGCGCGGTGCCTGGCCAATCACTGGCTTCATGTCGGGCGTGCAAGGACGGTTGCCCATCCATGGGTACGCCTCGACTGCGGGCGGCAGGTCGATCAGCTCACGCGCGGCACGCTCTGCTTTGTGTAGCTGAACTGGTGACGGCGGCGCGCCCATGAGCGCAAATTCGGCACCAGTGGTGATGCGCAGGCCACGCGACATCGGTGCCAGCACCATGCCACGCTCGGCGTCCAGCAGCGGCATGGACAGCAGCGGCGCGCCGCTGCTTGCATAGTGCCGGTGGTAGCCGCGTTTGACAAACAGTGGCAACCGGTAACCCAGCGGCTTGATCACTGTGTCAGCCCACGGCCCCAGGGCGACGATGGCATGCCGCGCCTCCAGTGCCCCGTTTTGCGTCATCACGCGCCAGCCACCCGATTGTTGGTTCAGGCTGGTGGCGTCACCCTGCACAAAATGACCGTTGCTGCGTTGGAAAAGTGTTGCATAGCGGGCAACCAGCGCGCCTGGGTCATTGACCGACCACGGGTCCAACCAGTGCACAGCACCGGCCAATGGGTGATGCAAAGCGGGCTCGGCCTGCGCCAGCTCGGCGCTGTCCAGCAACGCGTGGTGAATGCCGTAGCGCTGCGCCAGCCCCTGCGCTCCTTTGGCTGCCAGATCGAACGCCCTGGCAGTGCGAAACACCGTTCGGTACCCCGCGCGGCTTACCAGATTTTCCGCCCCGGCTTGCGCAATCAGGCTCGCATTTTCCGAAAGCGAATGCTCGATCAAGCGGCTGAATTCTGCGGCAATGCGCGGGTAGCGCGAGGGCCCAGACGCCTGCCAGTAGCGCGCCAAATGCGGCAACACAAAGGGCAGCGCGCCAAAGTGGTAATTGACATCCATGCCGCGCTTGAATGCCACCTTGACCAGCGACTCCCAGTCGCGCGGGAAGGCATAGGGCTCCACCGCCTCGCGCTGGATGATGCCCGAATTGCCATAAGACGTTTCGCCGCCCGGCGCGCCGCGATCAATCAGCGCCACAGAATGCCCACGCTGCGCCAGATGCAAGGCGGTGCAGGTGCCCACCATGCCAGCGCCGAGAACAAGAATGTCTGTTTTCAAGGAGTGTGTGCCTTTGAAGCGCGAATGCCGCCCGTATTAACGAAGAAAGGTATGAAAGCACGGGTTGGACTGGCCCCGTTTCCACGGACAGATTTAAGCTTCCTGAGTGCTGCTGCCCGGGTTGTCTGAACCCGGGTCGATTATGAGCGGTGCAGGCTTGTCCACAGGAGCGAAGCATGGCGTTCCCGCGATGCGGCGGCCAGCGCACAGGCAAGTGCCGCCAGATAGGGCAATGCCTGCAGGGCCAGCATCAGCATCCACAGCATTGACTCTGCGTGGTCGGGCGGACGCGTAAAAGCCATGGCGACAATGGCCAGCAACACCGCCAGCAAAAGCAGCAGTTCTTCACGCACAGGCCCCAGCACGCGGCCCAGGCGGGTACCCAGGCGCAAAGGCACGGTTCCCGCTTGAGTGCCACCTTTGCGGGTCACCTGGAAAACGCCAGTCTTGTAAAACAGGCCCGCCAAAACACCCCGTGCAATTGCGTGCGACAGCGCCATGCCGGCTATCGCGGCACCTGCGATGCCACCCGCAGAACAAGGTACACGCCGCCAGTAAAGCAACGGGCCGATCACCAGTTTGGTAGCGCAAAACAGCGCCAGCGGCAACAGGTACAGCGCCACGGGCAACGAAAAATACTGTGGCAACGCCAGCACGCCTGCCGTCCACAGCAACGCTGCCAGCACAAAAATGAAGTGCAGGGCATCGCCGGTCCAGGGCAGCCAGCCAGCCAGAAAGTGGTAGCGCTGCCCCAGGCTGAGCGGCTTGAAGCCTGGCGTGGCGGTTGATTGACGCCCCAGCAAGGCGCGCCAATGCGCCTTGAAAATCTGCATCCCGCCTTGGGCCCAGCGCTGGCGCTGTTTCTTGAAGGCTGCAAAGCTGTCGGGCGTCAGTCCTTCGCCCATGACCTGGTCGACATAGACAGCGCGAAAGCCGTGTTGCAGCAGGCGCAGGCCCAGTTCGGCGTCTTCGCACAAACACCAGTCGGACCATTGCCCGTGCGCACGCAGCGCGGCTGCGCGGATCAGCGTCATCGTGCCGTGCTGGATGATCGCATCGCGCTCATTGCGGTGGTGCATGCCGATGCGAAAGAAACCGTCGTACTCCCAGTTCATCATTTTGCGAAAAACGGTGCCGCCCCAATCGCGGTTTGCCTGCGGCGCCTGCACGATGCCAACCTGCGGGTCGTCGAAATGGCCTGCCAGTGACCGCAACCATTCGGGTCGAACGACATAGTCCGCGTCAACCACGCCGATCACCTGAGCACGCGGGTCGGTCTGGCCAAGCGCAAAATTAAGCGCGCCCGACTTGTAGCCGGGCCAGGTCGGTAAATGGATGAAGCGGAAATTGCCTGGCAGGCCGGCCACAAAATTCCGAACCGGTTGCCACAGGGCATCGTCCGCCGTGTTGTTGTCAACCACGATCACTTCAAACGCCTGGTAGTCCAGCGCGTGCAGGCTCCTGAGCGTTGCAATGACCATTTGCGGCGGTTCGTTGCAACATGCCAGGTGGATCGAAACAAACGGTTGGCGCGCGCCGGCCCGCAACGGCTTGGGTGCGAATCGGCGGCGCAGGCTGCCGTCCCAAAACAGTTCCACGAATTCGAACAGGTGCACCAGAAGAATCGCCACCATTACCAAGGAGGTGGAAATCAGCAGCGCCAGCATCACCCAGTCGCCTGCATTCATGTAATGCAGCATCGGCAGGGTGATCACCACGGTGGCCAATGCCAGCACCGCCTGTGATATCACCGCAAACGCTACGCGTGCGAGGCGCCGCAATGCGGTCATGTGCGTCAAAAACCAGGTTAAAAATGCGAAACCCGCCAACGACGAGCCAATCGCCTTG
>JANMCB010000456.1:0-4597 GCA_031360805.1 Rhodoferax sp. | reverse complement strand
GTGCGCCACGTGTTTGGCGGCCATGTTCACCATCAAACCCTGTATGCGGGGCAGGGCGGGAAGGGCGTCTCGAAACTCTCACCACTTCCAGGCGTGAGCGTGTCACTGGCCGTGGACCGCCATTGGCTGGCCACCATCGGGTCGGTCGGGCAACCGCGCGATGGCAACCCCCAGGCCATGTACGCCACCTTTGACACCGAGAGTTTTGATTTGACATTTCACCGCGTCGGTTACGACCATGCCGCTGCCGCCGCTGCCATCTTGCAAGCGGGCCTGCCAACCTGGCTGGCGGGTCGCCTGGCGTTGGGGCGGTGACTGGTTTGCTGACCCCACAGGGCCACCCTTTTGAGGCGCTCACGCCCGACGTGGTCATGGATGCGCTGGCCAGTGTCGGCCTGTATGGCGATGGGCGGCTGCAGGCCTTGAGCTCCTACGAAAACCGTGTCTACCAGTTGCATCTGGAAGACGGCCAGGTGGTGGTCGCCAAGTTTTACCGGCCACAGCGCTGGAGCGAAGCGCAGATTCTGGAAGAGCACAGCTTCAGTGCCGAGCTGATGGCCGCTGAAATCCCGGTGATTGGCCCGCTGGTGTTGAACGCCACCACCTTGCACCACTTCGGCGGCTTCGCCTTCAGCGTGAGCCCCCGCCGAGGCGGGCGCGCGCCGGAACTGGACAATTTTGAGGTGCTCGAATGGATCGGCCGCTTCCTGGCGCGCATCCACACCGTCGGCGGCAGGCAGCCGTTTGCGAGCCGGCCCGCGCTGGACCTGCAAAGCTTTGGCACTGAGTCGCGCGACTGGCTGCTGGGCCAGCAGATCATTCCGCTGGATGTGCAGTCCGCCTGGGAAAAGATGTCGCAAAAAGCGTTGGACGTGATCGCAAGCCACGCTTTCTTTGGCAAGCTTTCCAGCTCAAAAAAACCAGACGCCGACGGCATTCGCCGGATCAGGCTGCATGGCGACTGCCACCCCGGCAATATTTTGTGGACACCCGTGGACGCCCCCACAGCGGCTGGCCCCGGACCGCATTTTGTTGACCTAGACGACGCCCGCAGTGGCCCCGCCGTGCAGGACCTGTGGATGCTGCAAAGCGGCGACCGCCAGCAGCGCAGCCGACAGCTTGGCGCGCTGGTCGATGGCTACGAGCAGTTCCGCGAATTCGACCGCCGCGAGCTTGCCCTGATCGAACCGCTGCGCACCCTGCGCCTGATCCACTACAGCGCCTGGCTGGCCCGCCGCTGGTCCGACCCGACCTTTCCCATCAACTTCCCCTGGTTCGGCAGCAGCGATTACTGGAGCGGCCAGGTTCAAATGCTTGAAGAGCAGATTGAGGCGATGCAGGAGGAGCCGTTGGTGGTGTGAGGTTGTGGGACAGGTTGTTAAAAATGGATGGCACGGGCGGCCATTTTTTTGGCTAACAGCGAACGCTGCGGCGTATTGAACACAACGCGGAGCTCCAGCATTGCCTATGAATTCGGGGATACTTGCAATACAGGTTTGACGGTGAAGATCGCTCCGCAGACGGGGAAAATTATTTCTGAAGGTGCCGAGTTTGTCGCAATTTTTAATGGAGCAGTATTGGTTTGACTGATTTAACTTTCCTCTTGGTTCTGCTGCAAAATCTCCGGAAAATACCGCAGGGTTTGCGGGGTACATTCCGTTATGCGTCTTGGAAGCTCCCGTGACAAGTAATGCGTCACCTGACTGGAAGCTGTTTGAGCTTGCCGTCGCGCAATTCATTGCCGCAATCGGCCAAGGCGCGAAAGTCACCCACGACGTTCGGCTACCTGATGTACACACGGGCCACGTGCGACAACGCGACGTGTGGGTCGAATGGTCATTTGGTGGTCACTTCCCAGTAAAGGCGCTAATTAGCTGCAAGCATTGGGCTGCACCGCTGAACCAGAGTGATCTGGACCACTTCAACGGCGAGTTCATATCGTCTGGAGCGCAGCTTGGCATCATTTATTCAAAAGCAGGCTTTAATGACCGCGCACTAGAAAAGGCCAAGGCGCTAAGCTTCCATTGCTGCAAGCTTTACGACAACGAGCCTGCCGAACTGCCGGAGAGTCTGGTTGTTGGTCCTGCTTACAATTTCCGTCTACGTTTAGGAATGTTGGTTCGTGGCAGCGCTGAGATCTATCGTTTCAAGCAGTGGATAGAAGTGCTTGATCTGCCCAGCGCGTTCGGCACAGTCCGATCCGTGTTTGTCCATGGCTTGGACGAATTTCAGAATGAGAACCACACCAAAAAACGGTGGGACCTCGCCCGAAATGGGCAGAAGGTAATTGCTCATGTTCATGAAGAAGGCAAGCCACCGCTCGATGTAGAACTGCACGTAACATGCCCCGCGTTCCAGGCGAAGCTCGGGCACACAATGTTAGATGGCTCCTACAACATCACGGCTGGCCACTTTCTAGGGTCGGCGGCCACGCCGATGATGGACATGCAGAGCGCACATCCTGGCCTTGGATGGAACGAACTCACCGGAATACCCGACGAAATGCCGGCGTGCTTACTAGCCATATACGCGCAGGTAGACCCGCTAGCTGCATTGAACCGCTATGCCGAAAAACCGTTTCCAGCCACCGGTGACTAGACGCATAACAAGGCGCTCCAGACCGCCGTCCCAGCCGCGCTTCGCGCCTCTGAGCCGCAGCTGAGCGCCGGCGTTAAACCCTCACGGCAATGTCGCACTCGACGCCCCCCATCCTTGAGGATCGTGACCTTACATCCGAAGAAGCGACGCTTATTGAATGGATGCTTTTTCATGGCACATCTGATGCGCAGCACTTTGTTCCTCAACTTTCTCGTGCTCGTGTGTATTCGCGCTGCCCATACGGATGCGCGAGTATCGACTTATCCGTTGACGGTAAACGCCCGACTGACTTTCGCATGAGAGTTCTCGGCGATTTCCAGTGGCAAAACGCAACAGGAAGTCTGTTTGGCGCATTTGTCTTCGAGCCGGACGGGCTTCTCGCTGGATTGGATATGTGGTCTGTCGACGGAAAAGAAACGCCAAGGCACTTACCCTCCCCGGAACATCTATCCGCCTATGGCTGATAAAGACAGGTTTAACACGTTGCCCCTCACCGACAGGCAGCAGCGGGTTTCCGCTTTGCAGCGGATGCGGTGTGCCACTTTTAAGGCCAAAGCTTTGTTAAAAGAGGTTACTATGAAAATGCAATTCTTCGCCGTCGCATCCTTGGTCATGGCATCGCTGGCATCATTCCCGGCCGATGCTCAGGCTGAACGCGAGCGACATTCCATTAAGCAGACAACGCCAAATACCGGCACAAATATTCCCCGTGATGAGGTCATAAGTGAACTGCCTTTTGACAAGACATACTCCCAATTGACTCCAGACCAGCAGTGGCGCGTCAAGTCACAGTACGAGCGCATGGAGGCATCCGACGAACCTCCATTCCCGATCGACGGGCTCGGCCCGTTGTACAAAGCGATCTCGAAAGGTCAGCAGATCCTGCACGCCTCCGGCGTATTGGACATCCATGTTCAGATCAACTCAAAAGGTGAAGCAACTTCTGTTTCAATGGTGAAGTCCCCAAGTGACGAAATGACGCGGTATGTTGCCCATGTAGCTATGCTCACCAAGTACAAGCCGGCCGTCTGTTCGGGCCAACCATGCGCGATGCCGTTTCCGATCCGGATCAATCTTCAGCGAAGGTCATGAGCTTCGAAAACCGAGATGCTGCAGTATCAGTTCTGCCTCGAATTTTGCTTCCAACGATCCAAGCATTCGATTGTTTGAAGAGTTCGGCTTCGGACGGTGGGGCTTCATGCAGTAGGTGGCTCGTCTGGAAGGGGTAGAGAAAGACCTTGTGCTTGTCGGGCGCCGACTCACTGAATCACAAACGCACTTGGTCACAGCACTCGGCCAAGCAAACCCGTCCGTTCAATCCCCTCCATAATTCGGCCTGTTCACAAACGAATTTCAGGAGACAGCTTTGAAGCAGAGTACCCTTTTGTCAGGTTTGGTGATGGTCGCCACGGCGGCGTGCATCAGTTGCCTGATGCCAAGCCTTGCCGTGGCGCAGGGCGCCTACCCGACGCGGGCCATTACCATGGTCGTGCCGTTTCCACCGGGTGGACTGGCAGACCTGGTGGCACGGCCGGTGGCTGAAGCGATGGCGCGTGATTTGGGCCAACCCGTAGTGATTGAAAACAAGGCGGGGGCCGGTGGCGGCATCGGCATGGGCCAGGCGGCCAAGGCCAAACCCGATGGCTACACGATTCTGATGGCGCTTTCCAGCCTGACCGTCATCCCCGAGGCCGACGCGCTGTTGGGCCGGGCACCGCTCTTCGCTTTGCCTGAATTGCGCGCGATTGCCCGCTTCACGGCTGACCCGACGGTGCTGGCGGTGCGTGCTGACGCGCCGTGGAAAACGGTGAAGGAGTTTGTGGACGACGCAGCCAAACGCCCCGGTGCCATCAACTACGGCTCCAGTGGCAACTATGGCACCATGCACGTGCCAATGGAAATCCTCGCGCAGACGGCTGGTGTGAAGCTGACGCACATCCCGTTCACCGGGCTGCCCGCATTCTGGATGATCTCTTTGACCCGGGCGTCCTGACCGGCA
>JANMCB010000451.1:0-49799 GCA_031360805.1 Rhodoferax sp. | reverse complement strand
GGACCCGCAATCACGGAGCTGACCGCACGGTTTGCCAATACCCAGGCGGTTGCAAATTGGGCCAGGGTGATGCCTTTGTCGGCCACATAAGCCTGGAGCTTTTGCGCGATCACGAGGGATTCCTCGCGAAATTCGGTGTCGGTAATGCGCTTGTCACCCCGCCCGGCGCGGGTGCCGGCTTCGGGTTTCTGGCCTGGTGCATATTTGCCGGTGAGCACGCCCCGAGCGACCGGGCTGTAGGGCGTCACGCCAATGCCGTGGAAGGCGCAGGCGGGCAAAACTTCGACTTCGGGCATGCGGTTCAGCAGGTTGTAGTACGGCTGGCAGACCACCGGTTTGGGCATGCCCAGTTGCGCGGCCACGTGCACAGCTTCAGCAATGCGCCAGCCCCTGAAATTGGACACACCCCAGTAGCGGATCTTGCCCGCGCGCAGCATGGCATCCAGCGCACGCAGGGGCTCCTCCAGGTTCATGCTGTTGTAGTCCAGGTGCATGTACAGAACGTCAACAAAATCGGTCTGCAGGCGTTTGAGGGACGCGTCAATTTCGCGCAGCATCCAGCTGCCGGAAAAATGCCCCTCGTTCACGCGGTCCGACATTTTGTTGCCCAGCTTGGTGGCCAAAACCCAGTCAAGGCGCGAAGCCTTGATCAGCTCTCCGACCATGATTTCAGACGCGCCTTTGGTGTAGACATCGGCCGTATCGATGTAGTTGACGCCCCCGGCATGGGCATCTTCCACGATGGCTTTCGCTTCGGCTTTGTCTGTTTGGTCACCAAACATCATGGTGCCCAGGCACAAGGCCGAGACTTTGAGATTGCTGCTGCCTAAATTGCGGTATTTCATGGTTGCCTTGGTCGAAGTTCTTCAAAATTGTGGCCGCTGCCTGGCAGCTTTCTGCCCGGTGGTGAGGTCAATGGCATGCGGGAAACCCAGTGTAAAGCGAGTCCCGGGAAGGCCAGTTGGCTGTCAAAAAGGGCGATTCTAGAAACACGCCTCTAAATTGCTGCATTGCAACAAAAAAGACTTGCGCGGGCACGGGATAACCCTATAATTCAAATCATGCTGCACTGCAACATAAACTGAATCTGGAGAAACACCAGGCAGGGGTTCGGAGCAGATAGGGTTCTCATTCACATCATTTCATTGGAGCTAACACTATGTTTACCGTTGACCAAATCGCCGCATCCCACAAAGCCAACATGGAAACCCTGTTCGGTTTCACCACCAAAGCCTTCGAAGGCGTTGAGAAACTGGTTGAGTTGAACCTCACCGCTTCCAAAGCTGCCTTGTCTGAAGTCAGCGAGCACGCCCGTGCTGTCATGAGCGTGAAAGACGCGCAAGAGTTCATGACCCTGCAAGCCAGCTTCCTGCAGCCAATGGCTGAAAAGACCGCTGCTTACAGCCGTCACCTGTATGACATCGCTTCGAGCTCATCCAGCGAGTTCACCAAAGCCGTTGAAGAGCAGACCGCTGCTGCAAAAACCAAGTTCACCAGCATGGTTGACAGCGCTGCCAAGAACGCGCCTGCCGGTTCCGAGACTGCAGTTGCCGTGTTCAAGAGCGCTGTTGCTGCTGCCAGCAACGCGTTTGAGTCGGTTCAAAAGGCTGTGAAGCAAGCGGCTGATACGGCCGAGTCGAACTTCAACACCGTTGCTGCCAACACGATCGAAGCGTCGAAGTCGGTCAGCAAGAAGCGTTAATTCGTCACGTTAATCTGGGATTTGTAGGACAACCCCCTGAATTGGAGTTGAGGCTCTAGTTTTCGCGGGAATACCCTGACATACTCCAGCAATCAGATTTCGGGAACTTAAATGCAAGATTGAGTTTCTACTGGTTGTCTCCTCGGGTCCTTTCGAAACCTCACAGGTTCAGGGATCCCTTAAGGGCTGGTCGCAAGACTGGCCCTTTTTTTTTGCGCCGAATTCATCAATCCGCTCCGGGGGCAAAGCGTGGTTATTCCGCCTTGATACCATTCGTGCGGATCACGTCACCCCAACGCGGGTAGTCCTTTCGCATGATGGACATCAGTTCTTCGGGCGACGACGACGCGGCGTCCAGACCCGCCCGCCCCAGCAACTCGCGCACTTCAGGCAGTTTCAGGATGGCGCTGATTTCGGTGTTGAGCCGGTTCACCACAGGAATGGGAGTTTTTGCGGGTGCCATGACGGCGTACCACATGTCGACGTCCACACCCTTTTGGCCGAGCTCCTGAAGGGTGGGCACAGCGGAGGCCACCGGATGGCGCCTGGCGCTGCCGACCGCCAGTGCATTCAACCGCCCTGCAGCCACAAAGCTTTGCGCAATGTGAACGGGTAAAAATCCGACGTTGATCTCGCCTGAAAGCAAGTCCTGGGTGTAGCCCGCCGTGCCCCGGTAGGGCACGTGCAGCATGAAGAGCTTTGCCTGCACCTTGAACAGCTCCATCGCCATGTGGTGTGGCGTTCCAATGCCGGGCGACCCGTAGGTAATGCCGCCCGGGCGTGCACGGGCCTGTTCAACCAGACTCTTGACATCCTTGATTCCGGTTTTGGGATTAGCCACAAGCATCAGCGTGCCGTAAGCGGCCATGGAAACCGGCGCGAAATCACGCAGCGGGTCAAACGGCACATTGGCGTAAAGCTGCGAAGCCATCAACAGCGTATTTGCACCCACCAGCAGCGTGTAGCCATCCGGGCTGGCTTTGGCCACCTGGTCAGTGCCGATGTTGCCACTGGCGCCTGGCACGTTTTGCACCACCACACTTTGCCCCAGGCGCTCGGCAAGGCGGGGTGCCACTGCGCGGGCGATGGTATCCATGCCCGTACCCGCCGTGAAGGGCACAACCAGTTTCACGCCTTGCGACGGGAAACTCTGCGCCATCGCCAACGGCATGGCCAAAAAAGCCGGGAGTATGCCCCACGACAGGCCTCGCAACAGCCTCGACATCGGACCGGTGAGCGAGCTGCATTTGCCAAGCAGGTAGCTGACCAACCGGGCGATCAATGGGGGCACAAGCTTCATGGGATTTCCTCGGAGTCAAAATGGTGGGAGATTCATTGCAAGCGGCTGATTTTCGCCTGCATTCGGGGGGGTTTGGATTTTGCCCACCATCGACCTGGGTGTTAACATTTTTCGGAATCGCTCAAATTTGCACGATTCGCCCAAGCCGATACCCGATACCCGATGCACGCTGCCCTGTTCCTGACCATTCCATTGCTGATCTGCATGGGCTACTTTTTCATGGGCTCTTTGCCATTGCTGGTTCTTAACCATGACTCGCCGCTTGATTCGCGCTTCATTCGCGGCTTCTTCAATACCTACTATATTTCGGTCTTCTGCACGGCCTTGATCGCGACGACAGGCTACGCGCTCGCTGGTCACCTGGCATTTTCGGTGGGCATGGTCACGATCACGGCACTTGCGTTGGTTCTGCGAAAGGTCGTGCTGACACGCATGGATGTTCTGCGAATTCGCCTTGAAAGCGCAAGCCCAACTGCCATCTCCGACTTCCGCCGGATTCACATTGCCGGCATGGTCGCCAATTTTGTTCAGCTGGTGGCCCTGGTTTGGGGATTGTTCCGGTTCTCTGGGTAGCCCGGGGTCGCTTCAACGCCCATACCAGCGAAGTCCTGGAACTGAAAACGCGAGTCAAACCGCCCGAGCCAGCTCCAGCAACTTCAGCCGCAATGAAGGCAGCGCCTGCAACATCGCCGCCCGCCCGGCTTCGATTGAGCGCCTACGGGTTGTGAAGTCCGAACTGGACAGACCGGCCAGCGCAGGGCGAACCACTACATCCGCCTCTTTCAGTTCATAGGCATTGATGCTCTTGCCCATGATGGCGAAGGTCTGCAGCAGGATTTGCAACGTGTCGTTGGCGGGGTTGTTCTCTGGCGCGCTGGAAATGTCAACCGCAATCACCAGTTCCGCACCCATTTGCCTGGCGTAACGCACGGGAACGGGCGACACCGGACCGCCATCAACATATTCGCGCCCCGCAATCTTGACCGGCTGGAACACGGCCGGCACGGCGCTGGACGCGCGCACCGCCGTGCCCGTATCGCCGCGTTGGAACAGCACGCTTTGCCCGCTGTTGAGGTCGGTTGCCACAATGCCCAGCGGGATTGGAAGGCTCTCGATCAGCCGGTCGCCGACCTGCTTGTTCACATAGCGTGCCAGCGCCTCGCCACGCAACATACCCCGGTTGAAGAGCGGCAGGGTCCAGTCGGCAATCGTGACCTCTTCCATGGCCTCGGAGACCTGCTGCAACTGGGCTCCAGTCTTGCCGCTGGCGTAAATTGCTGCAACCAAACTGCCCGCCGAAGTGCCTGCTACAAAGCTCGGGCGAAGACCCGCCTCTTCGAGCACCTGGATCACACCCACATGGGCGAACCCACGCGCCGCGCCGCCGCCCAGCGCCAGCCCGATTTTGGGTGGTCGCTTCGGAACAGCGGCAACGGGCGGCAATGGCTCCAGGGCCTCAGCGCTGGTCGGCGCTGTGGCAACCGGCTTGTGGGGCGATTGCGCGCAACCGCACACCCCCACTGCCACGGCCACGGCCAAAACCAGGCAGCTAGACAGTGCGCCTTTCCTTGGCAAAAGCCCCAAAAACTTTAGGAATTCGTGCATGTATTGAGAATGATTCGCGTTTAAGTTAAAATTACGACAATTGCTGAGAGCAAATCCTTGCGTTTCAGCCATGGCACGTTAGTGACGTGCCGGCCCTTCAATCCAAACCCGCCAAGACCATGAAAAAAACGCTTCTCTATATCGCCTGCAGCCTGGCTCTGGGTGCCAGTGTGGCCCACGCGCAGGAACAGGTCGTCAACCTGTACTCGGCACGACACTACCCAACCGACGAAGTGCTTTACACCACTTTCACCAAAACTACCGGCATCAAGATCAACCGGGTTGATGCAGACGATGCGGGTATTCTCGCCCGTCTCAAGGCGGAGGGGATTGCGTCGCCCGCCGACGTGATCCTGCTGGTGGACGCAGCACGCCTGGCATCGGCAGATTCCCAGGGTCTGTTCCAGCCGATCAAGTCCAAGCTGCTGGACGACACGATTCCCGCCAACCTTCGCTCGGCCGCCAAACCGGAGGGTGTGACCTGGACCGGGTTTTCCACGCGGGCACGGATTGTGGTGTACGACAAGCTCAAGGTGAAGAAGGAAGATGTTGACACTTACGAAGAACTGGCTGACCCCAAGAACAAGGGCAAGCTTTGCACCCGTTCCGGCTCGCATCCCTACAACCTGAGCCTGTTCTCCACCATGTCGGAGCACCTGGGCGATGCCAATACCGAAAACTGGCTCAAAGGGCTGGTGAACAACATGGCGCGCCCGCCGGTTGGCGGCGACCGCGACCAGATCAAGGGCGTCGCTTCCGGCGAATGTGCGATTGCCTTGACCAACACCTACTACCTGGCCGGGCTCATGAAGTCCAACAACCCGGAAGATCGCGCAGTGGCTGAGCGTGTCGGCGTGATGTTTCCGAACCAGTCCAGCTGGGGCACGCACGTGAATGTGGCCGGTGGCGCAGTCGCGAAATATGCTAAAAACCGCGACAACGCCGTCAAGTTTCTGGAGTTTCTGGCCAGCCCGTTTGCACAGAACCACTTTGCCAATGGCAACAACGAATGGCCCACGGCCAAGGGCGTTGTGGTTGAAAACGCGGCACTCAATGCGATGACTGGTGGCAGCTTCAAGAGCGAAACCATCGGCCTGGCGGCAGTTGACCGGAACATGGTCAAAGTGCAACAGATGCTGGATCGCGTCGGCTACAAATAGCGCCGTTTGGCGTGGGCCAATAGGGTATTCTCGGGGTCGCAATCGCCGCTTGGAGAATTGCCCCTGCTCACAGAACCATGAACTACCCAATCGAGGCCCGCGCCATGAAAATCGTCGGATTTTTGTTTTTTCTGGTGATCGCCCTGGCAGTCTGCCTCATTATCGCCGGGCAACTCGGCCTCTTGGCCGGCAAAGCGCCAGAGCGACTGGGCGCCACTGATGGCCGCTTCAAACCGCCTTCCAAAACGACTAACAGTGTGAGCAGCCAGGCCTCGCTTTACCCGGATCACCCGCAAAAGGAGTATTCAAGCATCGCGCCTTTAAGCTTCACGGGCGATGGCGATGCGGCGATGGACAAACTGGCCGGTGTGCTTCAAAAGACAGCGCGGTGCGTCGTTGTCAAACGCGAGCCAGGCTACCTGTACGCCCATAGCACGACTGCGTTGCTGAAATTCACTGACGATATGGAGTTCTGGCTGGACAAGCCCAACAGTGTGATCCAGGTGCGTTCCAGCAGCCGCCTGGGCCAGAAGGACTTTGGCGTGAACCGGGCGAGGATCGAAGCGATCCGCGCCCAGTTCAATACCTGAGGACCCAAGCTAGTCCGTCGTTGCCTCCTGCGCTTCGGGCTTGGACTTGCCTTCTTTTTTGGGAAGAGGTTGAATGTCCAGCAACACTTCGCCGGTCTCGACCCCTTTGTCGTCGGTGGTGACCTTCATGTCCACGGTCAGGCGCCCGCCTTCGGTCAGGCGGCCAAACAGCAGTTCGTCGGCCAGAGCCCTACGGATCGTGTCCTGAATCAGGCGCTGCATTGGGCGCGCACCCATCAGTGGATCGAACCCCTTCTTGGCCAGATGCTTGCGAAGTACGTCGGTGAACGTAACATCGACCTTCTTGTCGGCCAACTGGGTTTCAAGCTGCAGCAGGAACTTGTCGACCACGCGCAGGATGACGTTCTCGTCCAGTGACTTGAAGCTGACCGTCGCGTCCAGGCGGTTGCGGAACTCGGGCGTGAACAGGCGTTTGATGTCCGCCAGCTCGTCGCCGGCCTCGCGCGGGTTGGTAAAGCCGATGGTCGCCTTGTTCATGGTCTCGGCACCGGCGTTGGTGGTCATGACGATGATTACATTGCGGAAGTCTGCCTTGCGTCCGTTGTTGTCGGTCAGCGTGCCATGGTCCATGACCTGCAGCAGTACATTGAAAATTGCTGGGTGGGCCTTTTCAATCTCATCCAGCAGCAAGACGCAGTGCGGCTTTTTGGTGATGGCTTCAGTGAGCAAACCGCCCTGGTCAAAGCCCACGTATCCGGGTGGCGCGCCGATCAGGCGGCTTACCGCGTGCTGCTCCATGTACTCGCTCATGTCGAAGCGAATCAGCTCAATGCCCATGATGTAGGCCAGCTGTTTGGCGGCTTCGGTTTTGCCGACGCCCGTAGGGCCGCTGAACAGGAAGCTGCCAATTGGCTTGTCGCCCTTGCCAAGGCCCGAGCGCGCCATCTTGACGGCCGAGGCGAGCACATCCAGCGCCTTGTCCTGGCCAAACACGACGTTCTTCAAGTCGCGCTCAAGCGTTTTGAGCTTGCCGCGATCATCGTTGGAGACATTGGCGGGCGGAATGCGTGCGATCTTCGCGACGATTTCCTCAACCTCGGTTTTGGTGATGATCTTTTTGCGTTTGCTGATCGGCAAGATCCGCTGGGCTGCACCGGCTTCGTCGATCACGTCGATGGCCTTGTCGGGCAGGTGGCGGTCGTTGATGTACTTCGCGCTCAGCTCTGCCGCAGCCTGCAACGCCGCCAGCGCGTACTTCACGCTGTGGTGCTCTTCAAAGCGCGACTTGAGGCCTTTCAGAATGTCCACGGTTTCCTGCACGGTAGGCTCAACCACATCGACTTTCTGAAAGCGGCGCGACAGGGCGGCATCTTTTTCGAAAATACCACGGTATTCAGTGAAGGTTGTGGCACCAATGCACTTGAGCGCACCTGAACTCAAGCCGGGCTTGAGCAGGTTGCTGGCATCCAGCGTGCCGCCTGAGGCGGCACCCGCGCCGATGAGCGTATGGATTTCGTCGATGAACAAAATGCCATTGGGTTTGTCTTTGAGCGACTTCAAAACGCCTTTCAGGCGTTGCTCAAAATCACCCCGGTATTTGGTGCCAGCCAGCAGGGCACCCATGTCCAGCGAATACACGACAGAGTCCGCGAGAATCTCGGGCACTTCTTTCTGGGTGATGCGCCAGGCCAGCCCCTCGGCAATTGCGGTCTTGCCCACGCCCGCTTCGCCGACCAGCAGCGGGTTGTTCTTGCGGCGACGGCACAGGATTTGAATCACGCGCTCAACCTCATACTCACGGCCGATCAGCGGATCAATTTTGCCGTCTTTGGCAAGTTGATTCAGGTTCTGGGTGTATTGCTCAAGCGGTGAAGCTTTTTCGTTTTTCTCACCACCACCCTCCTCGGCTTCGGACTGGCTTTCGCCTGACTTGGCGGGTTCCGGCGGGTCGCTCTTCTTGATGCCATGGGCAATGAAGTTGACAACATCAAGCCGCGTGACACCCTGCTGGTGGAGATAGTAGACAGCGTGCGAGTCCTTTTCGCCAAAGATCGCCACCAGCACATTGGCACCGGTGACCTCTTTCTTGCCACTTCCCGTGGACTGCACGTGCATGATCGCGCGCTGGATCACGCGCTGGAACCCGAGCGTGGGCTGGGTGTCAACATCGTCTGACCCTGCCACCTGGGGCGTGTTGTCCTTGATGAAGTTCGCCAGCGACTTGCGCAAGTCATCGATATTGGCCGAGCAGGCGCGTAGCACTTCAGCGGCACTTGGGTTGTCCAACAGGGCCAGCAACAGGTGCTCGACCGTGATGAACTCATGGCGCTGCTGGCGCGCCTCCACAAACGCCATATGCAAACTAACTTCCAGTTCCTGGGCAATCATTTGATTTCCTTCTCTTTGCGTGACGTTTCTTGGGCTGTTGATTGACTGTAAACCGATTTCAACGGCTGTCCACAGGTTATATATCTATGGGCATCGCCTCAAAACTCAACAGGCTCGCTGACACATTTGAGCGGGTGGCCTGCTTTGTTGGCGGCCTCGAGCACCTGGTCCACTTTGGTGATGGCAACGTCCTTGGAGTACACCCCGCAGACGCCTTTGCCGTCCAGGTGAATTTTCAACATGATCTGGGTTGCAGTTTCCATGTCCTTGCTGAAAAATTCCTGGATGACCACCACCACGAATTCCATCGGCGTGTAGTCGTCATTGAGCATGACAACCTGGTACATCTGCGGCGGCTTGACCTTTGCGTGCGCCGCTCCAGCACGACCGCGCCCGCGTCATCCGGGTCGCTGGGTCGCTCCAGGGGCGGGGGTGCTTTATCCGGGATTTTGGTAGCCATGTTTTGATTCTATCGAGAGCGCCAAGACGACGCCCGCAGAAAGGGATTTGGTGTCAACTTTTGCACATTCAAGCGCGAAAAATAAAAAACCGCTGCAATTTTGCTTTGCAGCGGTTTGGTTTGGAGTGAACCAGTCTACATGTGGTCGATCATGACCTGACCAAACCCGGAGCAGCTGACCTGGGTCGCGCCGTCCATCAGGCGCGCAAAGTCATAGGTGACTCTCTTGCTCAGGATCGACTTCTCCATGGAACTGATGATCAGGTCGGCTGCCTTGGTCCAGCCCATGTGGCGCAGCATCATTTCAGCGGACAGGATTTCCGAACCGGGGTTGACATAGTCTTTTCCAGCGTACTTGGGCGCAGTGCCGTGCGTGGCTTCAAACATTGCGATGGTGTCGCTCATGTTGGCGCCGGGTGCAATGCCGATGCCGCCAACCTGGGCTGCCAGCGCGTCAGAGACGTAATCGCCATTCAGGTTCAGCGTTGCGATCACGCTGTACTCAGCCGGACGCAACAGGATTTGCTGCAGAAAGGCGTCTGCAATCACGTCCTTGACAATGATTTCCTTGCCGGTCTTCGGATTTTTGAACTTCATCCACGGTCCGCCATCAATCAGCTCGGCACCAAACTCCTTTTGCGCCAACGCGTAAGCCCAATCACGGAACCCACCTTCGGTGAACTTCATGATGTTGCCTTTGTGGACAATCGTCAGGCTTGGCTTGTCGTTGTCAATGGTGTATTGGATGGCTTTGCGAACCAGGCGCTCGGTGCCTTCAATCGATACCGGCTTGATGCCAATGCCCGAGGTATTTGGAAAACGGATTTTCTTGACACCCATCTCGTCCTGCAAGAACTTGATGAGCTTTTTGGCCTTGTCGGACTCTGCCTCAAACTCGATGCCGGCATAGATGTCTTCCGAGTTTTCGCGGAAGATCACCATGTTGGTCTTGTGCGGCTCCTTCACCGGTGACGGCACGCCGGCAAAGTACTGAATTGGACGCAGGCAGACATACAGGTCCAGCTCCTGACGCAATGCGACGTTAAGCGAGCGAATGCCGCCGCCGACCGGCGTGGTCAACGGGCCCTTGATGGAGACCACATAGTCTTTGACCGCATGCAGGGTTTCCTCAGGCAGCCAGACGTCCGGGCCATAAATGTTGGTGGACTTCTCGCCAGCGTAAACCTCCATCCAATGAATTTTTTTGGTGCCGCCATAGGCTTTGGCAACAGCCGCATCGACCACCTTGAGCATGACCGGCGTGATGTCCAGCCCGGTGCCGTCGCCTTCGATGAAGGGAATGATCGGCTGGTCTGGCACGTTGATCGAGTTGTCGGCGTTGACGGTGATCTTCTTGCCTTCTGTGGGAACTTTGATATGTTTGTACATGTAAAAACGCTCCAATATTCGTTAGTGATTCGAGAATGATTCGACAGTTATTCGACGGTCGTTCGATGGGTAAGTGGCAAGGCCCGCTGGCTGAATTGGGTTTTAAGTCGCAAAAGCCAATGTCACCTTCGGTTTGGCGTTCTGGCTGCGATCGTCAGGCGTTTTTTCAACTTTCCGATTTTAGCCTTAAAAAAATGTGGAACTTTGTCAACCGGGGCCAAACCACCCCCGTTACGGATGAGCCTTCTGGTTTATCAGGAGGGAAGCTTCCAAGTCGCACTTAATCCCTTTTTAGGAAATTGAAATGAACAAAGTTCTCGCCACCCTGATCGCCGGTTTCTTCTCTGTCGGTGCTTTCGCCCAAGCGACACCTGCTGCAACCGCAGCCAAGCCAGTGGCTGCTGCTGCCGTTGCTGCTGCTCCAGCTGCTGCACCTGCTCCAGCGGTTGCCGTCAAGCCAGCTGCTGCTGCAGTTGCTGCTGCTCCAGTCGCTGCCGTCAAGAACGCTGCTGACTCGAAGTCGGACAAAGCTGCTGACGCGAAGAAAATGAAGGCTGAGAAAGCCGCTGCTGCCAAGGCTGCACGTGCTGAAAAAGCCGCTGCTGCCAAAGCCGCACGTGCTGAAAAAATGGCTGCCAAAAAAGCTAAAGCTTCTGACAAGCCAGTTGCTAAAAAAGGCTAATTTGAGAAGAGATTCTTGATTTACCTCAAAAACCCGCTTAGGCGGGTTTTTTTACGTAGTCTCAAAACTCTGTGGGCCAAGCCCGGTCTTAGTCACTCCATGCACAATCAAACCATGACTATGAAACGCCTCATTCACCCGTTGATCGCCCTCTGCGCTGCCTTTGGAGTATCGGCTTTTGCACACGATGCTCCGCAAATGGACCTGCAACGCACCAAACTGGCTGCAGGCATGCATCAAATCACCGCACAAGTTGCGTCGACACCCGGGCAGCGCACCATCGGACTCATGTTCCGCAACGAAATGCCGCAACCTGAGGGCATGCTTTTTGTATTTGAGCAGCCCGGCATGCAGTGTTTCTGGATGAAAAACACGCTGATTCCTCTGACTGCCGCCTTTGTGGCCGACGACGGTGAGATCGTCAATCTGGCCGACATGAAGCCCCAGTCCGAGGCGCCGCATTGCTCGATCAAACCCGTGCGCTACGTGCTTGAAATGAACCTGGGCTGGTTCGCCAAAAAAGGCATCAAGGCCGGTGCCAAATTGACTGGCGAGGCGTTCACCCGATAGGTCATCGCACGAGGCGAACGACCACCCAACAGGTCACCCGATCAATAAGGATTCGGGTGACCCGCCAAAGCAACTTCAGGCGAAGTTCTTTTCTGCAAAGCCCCAGTTCACCAAGTTCGACAGGAACGCCTCAACGAATTTGGGCCGCATGTTGCGGTAATCGATGTAATAGGCGTGTTCCCAAACGTCCACGGTCAGCAAGGCTTTGTCAGCCGTTGTCAAAGGTGTGCCAGCAGCGCCGGTGTTGACGATATCGACCGAGCCATCCGGCTTCTTGACCAACCAGGTCCATCCAGAGCCGAAATTCCCGACCGCTGACTTCACAAACGCTTCCTTGAACGCGGCAAAAGTGCCCCATTTGGCGTTGATGGCAGCCGCCAGTGCACCAGTGGGTTCGCCCCCGCCAGCGGGCTTCATGCAGTTCCAGAAGAACGTGTGGTTCCAGATTTGCGCTGAGTTGTTGTAGATGCCACCACTGGACTTCTTGATGATTTCTTCAAGCGTCATGCTTTCAAACTCAGTCCCCTTTTGCAGGTTATTGAGGTTGGTCACATACGCGTTGTGGTGCTTGCCGTGGTGGTATTCCAGCGTCTCTTTGGAATAGTTGGGTGCGAGTGCGTCAATGGCGTAAGGCAGTGGGGGCAGGGTATGTTCCATGATTTCCTTTTGAGTGGTTGGGGTTGGAAAAGTGGTCGGCTTGCGCGCCAGCGGATTGCGCCGCTTGACTGCGCCGAACCGCAGATTGTAGAAACGATTGTAGGAACGATTTCAAAAGTTCAGCTTGCCCTGCCCTGAAACCACAAGGTCAAGCGTGCCATCGACCAGCGTTGCCTTCAAGGATTGCCCACTGCGAACCTGTGCGACGCGGGTTACGGTCTGTCCATCTGCGGCGGACAGCCACGCATAGCCACGCTGAAGCACCAGCGTGGGATCCAGCAGGCCCAAGCGCATGGCAGAACGTGCCAGGCGTTCTTCGCAGCGAGCAAGCCCCCGGTTCATGTTTTGTGGCAGGGCAAGATTTTGACGCTGCAAAACATCGCTCTTTCGCGCCAAACCATGCATCAAGCTGGATTGAAGGCGCTGGCCACTGGTCGCAAGCGCAACCCGGCCCCGCGCGGTCAGGCCAGACGGACGCCCAAGGCGGGCCGCGGCAGCGTCCAGTCGCTGCTGCTGGGTGTCAAGGCGGCGCAAAACTGCGCTCATCAAGCGCTCATTTGAGTTCTCAAGCAGGGCCAGCCAGACTTCCCGGGGTTGCACTGCCAGTTCAGCCGCAGCCGTTGGGGTTGGCGCTCGCAGGTCGGCAACGAAATCGGCAATGGTGAAGTCGGTCTCATGCCCGACACCACTGATCACCGGGACCGGGCTGGCGGCGATCAAAAGGGCCAATGCCTCGTCGTTGAAGGCGGCCAGATCGTCCATCGAGCCACCACCCCGCACCAGCAGAATCACGTCAATCGGGGTGGAATCCGCCCGGGTCGATGGCGTGACGGGCTCCTCAGCCCGCTGATACATCGCCAGCAACGCTTGCCGCAATTCCGCCGGCGCACTGGTGCCTTGCACTGAGGCTGGCGCCACAACCACCGGAATATGCGGCACCCGCCGCTGCAGCGCAGTGAGGACGTCATGCAAGGCGGCTGCTCCCAATGACGTCACCACGCCGATGCCGCGCGGCATCAGTGGCAAGGCCCGCTTGCGGCCAGCATCAAACAGGCCTTGCGCTTCGAGTTTTGCCTTGAGCCTTAAAAACTGCTCGAAAATGGCGCCCTGCCCGGCCCGGCGCAGGGATTCAACGATCATCTGCAAATCACCGCGCGGACCGTAAACGTCAAGCCGCCCGCGAACTTCAACCATTTCACCGTCCCGGGGCGCAAAGTCAAGAAGTGACGCAGCACGGCGAAACATGGCGCAGCGGATCTGTCCGGCTTCATCCTTCAAGGTGAAATAGCAATGGCCGCTGGATGCGCGCGAAAACCCAATAATCTCGCCACGCACCGCAACCGGGTTAAAGCGCGCGTCGAGCGCATCAGCAATGGCGCGGCATAGCGCGCCAACTTGCCAGATTCGTGGCGAATTGACTGGGGCGGCAGGCTCAAACATCAGCAATGACGGGCTTTGCGAACGGGTACACGAAGACAAGTGCTCCACAGACCAAGCGGTTTCTTCGAAAACCCGGAAAAACCTCTGAAAACCAAAGTTTTTCGTGGCAAGCTGTTGATTTCATTAGATTTTTAACTGCTCAAATTGTCATCGTTGTGTCACAAGCGTGAATTGGCGCGGGTCGGCAGCACTTTCCAGCCAAGTTCTTCACAAAGATATCCACAGAAATTGTGGGTCCGATCGCGAATCGAAATGCGGCTGAATAGTTCATCCGCCTCGAACTAATTTGTTCGCGCCTGCATTGATCTTGCAAGTGCCAAAAGCCATTCACCGCTAGGCCATAATCGCAAAGACTTAAATTCGTGCGAAAGAGTCCCATTGTTCTCAATCATACAAGCCGCAGGCTGGCCGATCTGGCCGCTCATTGCCTGCTCCATCCTGGCCATGGCCTTGGTCATCGAGCGTTTCATCAGCCTCAAAGTGGGCAAGGTGGCGCCCCCCAAACTGCTTGAAGAAGCCATCAGCATTTCGCGGCAGGCCGTGCCATCAATTGACGTGGTCACCCAACTGGAGCAGAACTCGGCACTGGGCGAGGTGCTGGCCAGCGGTTTTCGGGCGCTGAATGCCAACCCGCGATGCAGTGAAGCCGATTTGCGCTCCTCGATTGAAGGCGCCGGACGCGTCGTGGCGCACCGCCTTGAGCGCTACCTGAACGCGCTGGCCACTATCGCCTCAGCCGCGCCGCTAATGGGGCTGTTTGGCACGGTGGTGGGCATGATCGAAATTTTCGGCTCGCAGTCGCCCGCCGGTGGCGCCACGGGCGGCAACCCGGCGCAATTGGCGCACGGCATCTCGGTGGCGCTGTACAACACCGCCTTCGGCCTGATCATTGCCATTCCGTCGCTGATTTTCTGGCGGTATTTCCGTGCCCGCGTGGACGAATACCTGATGACACTTGAATTGGCCTCCGAGCGGCTGGTGCGCCACCTCAACATGATCCGCAGGACATGAATGCGATAACACTGTCACGGCAATTTCCCGACGGGCCGCCCCAAGGGAAATTAGCCCCCTCGGGGGGCAGCGCAGCACACGCAGTGGCAAGCGTGGGGGCCATATCGTCATGAACTTTCGGCCTCGCCAGAAGGAAGAGCCGGAGATCAACCTGATCCCGTTCATCGACGTGCTGTTGGTGGTGCTGATCTTCCTGATGCTGTCCACGACGTACAGCAAGTTCACCGAGCTGCAGCTTAAGCTTCCGGTCGCGGACGCTGATGCGCAGCGCGACTACCCCAAGGAATTGATCGTCACCGTGAGCAGCGACGGAAATTACGGGGTGAACCGCGTACCGGTGCGTGGGCGAAGCGCCGAAGAATTGTCTGCCGCCATGCTGGACGGCGCCAAAGCCGGCAAGGACAGCGTTGTGGTTATCAGCGCCGATGCCAGCGCGCGGCACCAGGCCGTCGTGACCGTGATGGAGGCCGCGCGGCGCAGCGGGCTGTCGCAGATCACATTTGCCACCCAGTCTTCGAGCTCAGGCGCCGTGCAAGGTGCCGCTCAGGCGCCGGCCGCGGGCGCCAAGAAATAAGCCGATGCCGGGTCGGCAGCCCCCCGGGCGGCACATCAGCCTGACCGCCTGGATTCACAGTACGCTGACGAAAGCCTGGACCCATCGCGGCGTGCTGTCATGGCTGCTATGGCCGGTGTCTCTTGGGTACGGGCTGGCTGTGCTCGCGATCCGTTGGCAATTCAGGGAAGGCTTGCAAGAGACCTGGCGCGTGCCCGTGCGCGTGATCGTGGTCGGCAATGTGGTGGCCGGTGGCGTCGGCAAAACGCCAGTGGTGATGGCTCTGGTGACGCATTTGCAACAGCGCGGCCTGAAGGTCGGCGTGGTGTCGCGTGGCTATGGTCGCCGCACAAGCGATTGCCGTGAAGTGCTGACGGACAGCCCGGCGAATCTGGTTGGCGATGAGCCAGCGCTGATCAAAGCGTCAACCGGCGCTGCTGTTTTTGTAGCCCGCTTGCGGGTGGACGCGGCCAAAGCGCTGTTGGCCGGATATCCGCAAACCCAGGTGATCGTGTGCGACGACGGCCTGCAGCACCATGCACTTCAGCGCGACCTGGAAATTTGCGTGTTTGACGACCGCGGTGTCGGCAATGGGTTTTTGCTGCCCGCCGGGCCGCTGCGGGAGCCTTGGCCGAGGCAACCCATCCAGAGTCAAACCACGAAGAGCCGCTATGGCGGACTGCTGTGGCCGCCGATCGAAACGCTCATTCTGCATACTGGCCGCCAGCCAGCGTTCAAGACGGGCTTTACTGCCCGACGGAATCTGGCCCAGTATGCAAGGCGCGCTGACGGCAGCCGCATTGAATTGAGCAGCCTGCGCGGCAAACCCCTTGCAGCCCTTGCCGCCATAGCCCAACCCGAAGCATTTTTTAAAATGCTGCGCGGCCAGGGATTGACACTGGCGCACACCTTAGCCCTGAGCGACCATTTCGACTTCAACGGCTGGTCGAACCCCTTCGACCCCACCCTGGCCCTGGTTTGTACCGAAAAGGATGCCGTAAAGCTGTGGCAAACCTGCCCGGGCGCCCTGGCAGTGCCGCTGATCCTGAAACTGGAACCGGCGTTTTTACAAGGGGTGGACACGGTGCTGAAAGACTGGAAACTTGAATTGAAGGCTGGCTGAAGTCAATTTTACTAATTTGATATCACCGGCGATATCAAAATATCGCAATCCACCTTCAAAAGGCAGTTATTTTCCGATTTTATCGAAGATTTGTGCCCCTAGCCCTCGTATTTATTGAATATTTTGCTATTTAATAAATAGCAAATTTTTGCGGGGCTTTGGGAAGGCTTTTGGCAAGGCAGCGGCGGGCCAATGATGAAACTTGCGCCGACAAAGCTATCATCCGTGCGATGGACACACGACTTCTCGAACTGCTGGTTTGCCCCGTCACCAAGGGCCCGCTTGAATACGACCGGGAGCGCCAGGAGCTGACCTCACGCAGCGCCCGACTGGCGTACCCCGTGCGCGACGACATTCCCGTTCTTCTTGAAAGTGAAGCCAGGGTGATGACTGATGAGGAACTGGGGCTTTGAGCTTTACGGTCCTCATCCCGGCGCGCCTGGCTTCAACCCGACTTCCGAACAAGCCGCTGGCCGACATTGGCGGCGCACCCATGGTCGTGCGTGTGGCACAGCGTGCTTTGCTGGCGCAATCTGGCTCGAAGCAATCCGTCCGCGTGGTGGTGGCAGGCGACAGCCCAGACATCATTTCAGCCTGTATGGCGCACGGCATTGAAGCGGTTTTGACCCGCACTGATCACCAAAGCGGCAGCGACAGGCTCGCCGAGGCCTGTACGCTGCTCGGACTGGCCAACGATGAAATCGTGATCAACGTGCAGGGCGATGAGCCGCTGATGGACCCCAACCTGATCCGTGCTGTTGCCGAGCTGTTGGCAAAGCGCCCCAGTGCCAGCATGAGCACAGCTGCGCACGCCATTGAGACGCTGGAAGACTTCAACAACCCCAACATCGTAAAAGTCGTGCTGGACGCCAACGCAATGGCGCTGTATTTCAGCCGCGCACCGATTCCGCATGCCCGTGATTTTTCCAATCAGCCATGGTGGCATGCAAATGCTGCCCGTTCGGCCACCCGTGCGCTGTTGTCGCAGGCCGCACCACTGCGCCACGTCGGCATTTACGGCTATCGCGCCGGGTTTTTGCGGTTGTTTCCGACGTTGGCCCAAGCACCGTTTGAGGTCGCCGAAGCGCTGGAGCAATTGCGCGCACTGTGGCACGGCCACGCCATCGCAGTCCATGTGACTGCGCACGCACCGGGTCCGGGCGTGGACACACCCGCCGACCTTGAACGGGCGCGCCAGCTCTTCAAGGCCTGACGGCGTCAGCCAATCACAAGGCCGCGCGTGCTATTCTCCAAGGGCAAAAAATAGCGCCTGGCGTCGCAGACCGACCCACCAGGACTTCCCGTTAAAGAAGATTTGAGGAACGACATGAGACTGATTTTGTTGGGTGCGCCCGGTGCTGGCAAAGGCACGCAGGCCACCTTCATCTGCAAAAAGTATGGAATTCCCCAGATCTCAACCGGAGACATGCTGCGTGCGGCGAAGGATGCTGGCACGCCTTTGGGCCTGGAAGCCAAGAAGATCATGGACATCGGTGGTCTGGTGGGCGATGAAATCATCATCAACCTGGTCAAGGAGCGCCTGACCCAGCCGGATTGCGCCAATGGCTTCCTCTTTGACGGCTTTCCGCGCACGCTGCCACAAGCCGATGCCATGAAGGCTGCGGGTGTCAAGCTTGACTACGTGCTTGAGCTCGACGTCCCGTTTGAAGCCATTGTCGAGCGCATGAGTGGCCGGCGCTCACACGCACCATCCGGTCGCACGTACCACACCAAGTTCAACCCCCCGAAGGTTGACGGCAAGGACGACATCACTGGCGAGCCGCTGGTGCAACGCCCCGATGATCAGGAAGACCGGGTCAAGCACCGCCTGGAGGTTTACAGCTCGCTCACACGCCCGCTGGTGGCGTACTACTCCGATTGGGCTAAAAAAGAGCCTGCAGTTGCGCCTAAATACCGCGCCATAGCCGGGTTGGGTTCGGTGGACGAAATCACCGCACGCGCGCTTTCGGCGCTGTCAAGCTAGGGAATCCTCGGCGCCCTTGCCACCCTCGCCATCGGCGAAAGCTAAGGCCGCATGAGTTCCAGCATCAGGGCGATTCGCGCCTTCACGCTGGAAAGCCCTTGGGTATCGGGAATCGCCTGATTGGCAGCGGGCAGTACTCGCCCGTTTGCGCAGCGGGTGGTTCTGCGAACCACTATCCCGCTGCGCACAGCGCGCACCAAAGCGGCTTCCAGATCGTGGTGCAAGGATCCGTTGCCCGTGCCGGCCACGATGATGCCGCGAAGCGGCGCAATGCCGCCAGAAACCGCCTGCGCCAACAAAGCCTCGACCATCAACCCGCTGGCTCCCACATGGCTCATCAGAATTTCGACCCGCGGCCACTTCGGGTTGCGCAAAAGCAAGTCAATCACGCTGTGGGTGTTGCTGGCCTTGTTGGCGCTGTTCAAGATGGTGTCGGGCGCAATAGGCCAGGGTTTCAATTGCCGGACCACGCCCTCCTCGACGTAGCCCACCGGCCCCGCGTCACCCGAACTGAAGGCATCTGGCCGGTAGGTATGACTTTTTTGTACATCCAGCGCGCCGTGAACAGTCCCCGCGCAAACCATCGTGACGCCGCTGGCCTGGTCCGTTAACGCAACAGCCAGCGCATCGCGCAAATTCTGCGGGCCATCCGGGTTCAGCGCAGTCGCCGGGCGCATTGCACAGGTCAGCACCACCGGTTTTCGGGCCAGCAGATCGCGGTGCAAGGCCACCTGCAGGAAAAATGCTGTCTCTTCCAGTGTATCGGTCCCATGTGTGATGACCACGCCTTGCACATCTGCCTGCCCCAGCCAATGGGCCGTACGCGCCAGCAATTTTTGCCACTCCAGAAAGCCCATATCCTTGCTGTCAATCTGGGCGACCTGCTCGGCCACAAGCTTGCAAGGCAGGCGCGCCAGCATCGGTATGTCCGCCAGCAACTGGCCTACGCCCAACTGCGCAGCGGTGTAGCCAATGTTGTCGCCCGGGTTAACGGCTGTGCCCGCAATGGTTCCGCCGGTGCCCATCACGACGACTTTTTTTTGTGATTTATGCGACAAGTCTTGCATTTGTTTGGAAACTGGTTAAAAATACAGTTACTGGATATTAAGACAGGCCTGCAAAGCTGCCGACATTGACTTTCGTACTTGCCCATTCTGCCGAATTTGCAGCCCTTTTCAAATTGCGCTTCGTTAAATTGAAATTCGTTTATCCAGCAACCAGGAGTCACCATGATTGATTTGTCCAGCTTCCCGGTCAAGCTCACCGCCCGCCAGCAACAAATTTTTGAACTGATTCAAAGCGCCATTGCACGCACCGGAGCGCCGCCCACACGGGCAGAGATCGCGTCCGAGCTGGGGTTTAAATCGGCCAATGCCGCTGAGGAGCATCTTCAGGCTTTGGCCCGCAAAGGCGTCATCGAGCTGGTCAGCGGCACCTCACGCGGCATTCGGCTCAAAAGCGACATGCTGCGCAACATCAATGAATCACGCGGTGGATCGTTTTCCCTGGCCAACCTGGCGCAATTTGCCTTGCCTCTGATAGGCCGGGTGGCGGCCGGATCACCGATTCTTGCCCAAGAGCATGTAGACCAGACCTATTACGTTGAAAACAGTCTGTTTCAACGCAAGCCAGATTACCTGCTCAAGGTGCGCGGCATGTCCATGCGTGACGCGGGCATCATGGACGGTGACTTGTTGGCTGTCCAGGCTACCAAAGACGCTAAAAATGGCCAGATCGTCGTCGCGCGACTCGGCGACGAGGTAACCGTCAAGCGCTTTCGGCGCAACAAACACCTGATCGAGTTACACCCGGAGAACCCGGATTTTCAGACGATCGTGGTGGAGCCCGGCGAACCTTTTGAAATTGAGGGACTGGCGGTAGGGCTCATCCGCAACACCATGTTGATGTAAATGTGAACTGCAACGCCCTGCTACGGTAGCGCGGGCCAAGGGTAGTTTCGACAGTTCTGACAGTTCTGACAGCTCCTAACGAATTGAGAGGGTTCAAATGAGTTTTGCATTGTTTGCAAGTCCCGCCACTCTGGCGCCTCTGCAAGGATTTTTTCGCTGGTTTGGAGCTTCGCCTTTACCTGCGCACCGGTTGGTCACACCGCCCGCTTTTTTGCGTTCGCGGGCGCGTATTGGACCGGCAATGCATGAACTGGCGGCGCAGCGTGCCCCAAGAGAGCTGGGCAACACCAAGCGTATTGCCGCTGGCACCGCCCCGAGGTCGCTTGGCACGGCGCTCCCGGCGGTACGTGTTGTCCGAATGCTTGAAGCGGGTCAGTCCCGAGCCAGCGTGGGCCGCATGGTGATCTCAGGCCGAATGGCCGACGTCTGCGCTGAACTGGATCGGCTGGTCCGGCGCGAAGAGGCGTTGCACTAGGCGGCTGTCGCTGCTGGCACGGGGCCAGACAATGTCTGACCATCTTGGCCCAAGTCTGGCCCGCCCACCGTTTACGCAGGTAACCTCAGTTCACATTTGCAGAAGCTGAATACGCTGGAGCGGCCCTGGCGGCAGTGTTCTCCAAGGCACAATACGCGCATGAATATTGTGATCCTCGATGATTATCAAGACGCTGTGCGAAAACTGCGTTGTGCTTCCAAACTTGAACCGTTCGCTGCCAAGGTGTATACCAACACGGTCAAGGGCATTGGGCAGCTCTCAATTCGTCTCAAAGATGCGGACGTGATCGTGCTGATCCGGGAACGTACGCACTTTACGCGGGCTTTGATCGAAAAGCTTCCCAAGCTCAAGCTGATTGTCCAGACCGGTCGCGCAGGTCCGCACATTGACGTTCAGGCATGCACAGAACGGGGCGTTGCCGTTGCCGACGGAGCGGGCTCGCCGGTTGCGGCTGCGGAATTGACTTGGGCGCTGATCATGGCGGCGATGCGTCGTTTGCCGCAATACATAGGCAATCTCAAACACGGCGCCTGGCAGCAATCAGGGCTGAAAGCTGGCTCGATGCCGCCAAATTTCGGACTCGGCACTGTCCTCAGAGGCAAGACGCTCGGCATTTGGGGCTACGGAAAAATCGGACAGTTGATCGCAGGCTATGGCAAAGCATTCGGCATGACGGTTGTCATTTGGGGTCGGGAACCCTCGCGGGCAAAGGCTGTAGCAGACGGCTACCTGACCTGCTCCACCCGCGAAGAGTTGTTTCAGCACAGCGACGTTCTTACGCTGCATTTGCGGCTGAACGAGGCGACCCATTCAATCGTCAAATACGACGACTTGGCTCAGATGAAGGCCACGGCGCTGCTCGTGAACACGTCAAGGGCAGAATTGATTGAGCCTGATGCCCTGATTGGCGCCCTGAACCGCGGGCACCCTGGCATGGCTGCGATTGATGTGTTTGAGAACGAGCCCATCTTGCAGGGACACGCCCTGTTGCGCCTGGAAAACTGCATTTGTACGCCACACATCGGGTATGTCGAACAGGATAGCTACGAGATGTACTTTGGTGACGCTTTTGACAACGTGATCAATTTCATCAACGGTACACCGACCAATATCGTCAACCCCGGTTCGCTGCAAGTCCGGCGTTAAGAGTCCCTGAAGAGCCATTCAGCCGGGATTGAGACTGCGGCCCTGATCAGCTTAGCGCTTGGGCTTCACGATGTTGAGCTTGCCGCTTATGGACGGCAAGTCAAAATCGAGAAGGTCGTTCTGGTCGGCGCCGCGCGATGCTGGCACTGATGGTGGCATTGCGGGTGATGGTGGCACCTGCGCCGCTGGATTCGCCTCCGAAGGTGCCTGCGCCCGCAACAACTTGGAAAATTCAGAAATTTCAACATCACCAGTTTTTGCGGTGACAGCCGGTGGCACCATTGCCGACAAATCAATGTCCAGATCCAGGTCCAAGTCCAGGTTCAGGTCCATATCGGTTGAAATTTCGGCCATTGATGTCGGCGCGTTCAACACGGCTGTCACACTAGGTAAACCCGGCACTGGCAGCAGTGCGCCACCAGTGCTCAGTGGAATGTCCACCTCGGACAGGCCACCGGGCACTGACAGTGGTGCTGCGGCCAGCGCTGCGCTGCCAGAAATACCCCCGCTCGCAGCAGTCAGCCGGGCACCTTTGCTGGACGGCGCCATGTTGGCACGCAAAGGCGCAAGGTCAGAGGTGACTTCGTCGCGTACGGTAAAGCTTTGCGCAATGGCATGCAGCAGCAGCAAGTCACGAAATGCGGCCAGGTCAAAGGGCGCGCTGCGATCATCCAGCGAATCGCGGAAGATCGACGCCTCAATCACCATCAGGGCCTTTCGCGTGCCCCAGAGCGCGGTAATGTGGGCCAGCACGTGAGGGTATTCCTCCAGACTGCGTCCCTCGTCTTTAAACGAAGAAAATTCCGACACCCGTCCGTTGAACAGCAGATTGAAATCTTCACGGAACTGCCTGAAATCTGTTTTCAGATTCAATGAATGGAAAATCTGGAGCAAATCCAGATAGATCAGCGGACTGGTTTCCCCGTGGTCGTTGATCTGCTTTTCGAGAATCTGCACTGCCTGATCGGTCTGGCCGAGCGACACGAAAAAGTCTGCCTGCTGGCGCACGTCGAACAACTGCTCTGAGTTGACCGGGCGCGCAGACAATGGCTGCATCTTCGTGGTGGAGGGAATGACTGCTGGCGCAACCGGCAGCGGGCCCCTGCGGGCTGCACTATGCGATTTGCCGGAACGCATCAATCGGTCAAAGTTGGATTCGGTCATCTCGACCAAACTCACATCAAGCTCAGAGGCCGGATCGTCGTCCAGCCCAGTCAGGCTGGAATACTGCGATTCGACGCCTGCGCCCTGTAATGCGACCGTCGGCGGCGGTGTCTCAGGCACTAGAGATGCCGCTTCCGCCTGGCCCTTATTCGGGGTGGCCGGGCCAACAACGGGCACGGGCGCAACGGGAGCAGCCCCACTCCACCAATCGTTCCGTGCGCCGGGGTTTGCTGTCAAGCCCTTAAGTTTGCTCCAAAGGTAGGCCATAGCGGCCAAACAGGCCAAAACCAGTGCCACAAGGCCATACAGCCACTGAACCGGCACGTTGCCCGTCTCTGCCTTTTGAAGGCGAAGCCGCATATCCTGCAAATTTGCCTCGTTTTTGGTCGCGACTTCAACCAATGCTTTCACACTGTTTTCCAGCGTCTGCATTCTGAGCGACTCTTTCGCCAGATCAACAACGGGCGCCGAGGTGGAAGTTTCCAGGCTGGCAACCCGTTCTGTCAGCATGACCAGCGGGTCCAGTTTCAATCGGGATTGCCCGGTTTCAGAACTCGCCGCGGCTTGGACCGGCGCTGTAACAGGCGGTGCAATTGAAGCAGCCGGCGCAGCGACGGCTGCAGGCGATTTGGCAACTTTGGGCACCGGGACTTCCTTGATCGGTACAGGTTTGGTCGGCTTCGCTATTTTTGGTTTGGCGGCGGCAACCACACGCGGCGCAGGCTTCACTGCCGAAGCGGCCCCAGGCCGAGGCGTTGCATCAGCCGGTTTGGTGGCAACAGCTGGGGGCATTGAATTCGCAATCCCGGCTGCAGCTGCGCCGGATGCTGCTGGCTGCTTGACGTTGCCGGGCGCCTCAGTGGCGACGACGGGCGGTACCGTCAAGCCGGGCGTCACCAATGGAAGCGATTGGGCGATGGCAGGCGCTGCCGGTTCTGACGGAAAGTCTGCCAGCATGACGTAGCGCCTGGCGCTTTTCTGGCTGCAACCAGCCCGAACATAAACTGTGACCATCGGCTCATCAATGTAAGCCGAAGAGGTGACCCGGGCATTGACAAGCTGACCTTGCGCGGCCGGATCGACCGAAATCCTGACCCGTCCGGGGTCCTGGCGTGAATCGGCGTGAAAAACGTCTGCGTCAAGGCACAGGGCGCCGGCGCTTTCGTCAGCGTTCAACTGGATCTGAATGGACACATCAAGCGGTTGTCCGATAACAGCCGCGCCCCGAACACGACCAAGAGTCAATGCTGCGCCGTGCCCAGCCGCAACAAGCATCAACAACCCTAGAAGTTTGTTACGAAGTTTCACATTGATATTCCGGTATTTTCTTGATTCTCGCTTAAAAATTTCCCGACACAGCCAATTCGGCGGGTCAAAGTACAAAATCTGTAACATGGTGGCTGCGCTCGCGCATTGAATTCTTCCGTCCATCCCCGCAAAACGCTGGTTGCAACCAAGCCAGGCTTTCCTGATTTGCCACTACCGCCCCCGAAGTTACTCCATGATAATCGTGCCATGACAGTCATTTTTCAAACCACGGGAATCGTAGGAACCGGCGCCATGGGGCGTGGAATTGCCCAGATTGCAGTGCAGGCGGGCAGCGCAGTGAGCCTGTTCGACACCCAGGTCGGCGCAGCGGCGGCGGCTCAATCATCGGTGTTTGCCCAATGGGACAAATTGGTGGAAAAAGGTCGGCTGGAGGACTCAACGGCACGGCAGTACAAGTCCCGCCTGACTTGTGTTGATTCCTTGGGTGGTTTGGCTGGCTGCGACCTTGTGATTGAGGCAATCGTCGAGCGGCTGGACGCCAAAATCAGCCTGTTTTCAGAGCTTGAAAAGCTGGTTGGCCCAGACACGGTCCTGGCGAGCAACACATCGTCACTGTCAGTCACCGCTATCGCCGCAAAAATGGTACATCCAGGCCGATTTGCGGGATTCCATTTTTTCAACCCGGTGCCACTGATGAAAGTGGTCGAAGTCATTGCCGGGCTGAAATCTGACGCGCCCACCTGCGAGCGTTTGAGCGCCTTTGCCCGCCAGATGGGTCACACGCCGGTGCGTGCACAGGACACGCCGGGCTTCATCGTGAACCACGCCGGGCGTGGGTACAGCACAGAGGCGCTGCGTATCGTGAATGAAGGCGTGGCCGATTTCGCCACGATCGACCGCATACTGAAAGACCAGATCGGCTTCAAGCTCGGGCCATTTGAACTGATGGACCTGACTGCGCTGGATGTCTCCCATCCGGTGATGGAATCCATCTACCACCAGTACTTCGAGGAGCCACGCTACCGCCCCAGCGTGATTACCGCCCAGCGTCTGGCCGGCGGTCAAGTCGGGAAAAAGGTCGGCGAAGGGTTTTACAAGTACATCACAGGGACCCAGCAAACCCCACCTGAACCAGCGGCACCCCGAGTCGACGACCTGCCGCCGGTTTGGGTTTCGCCCCGTGCGGCGCGGCGAACTGAGTTGCTCACGGTGCTGAAAAGCCTGGGCGCAACGATAGAAACGGGTGCCTCGCCGTCTGGACAGGCGCTCGCACTGGTAGCGCCCCTGGGGTTCGACGTCACTACCGTCGCAGTGGTCGACCGGCTGGACCCAACCCGTACGATTGGCATCGATATGCTGGTCAGTGACAGCGCTACTCGCCGCCGCGTGTTGGCAACCAACCCGGCGACCCGTGCCGACATGCGCCAGGCAGCGCACGCGTTGATGGCGCGTGATGGCAAGGCAGTGAGTGTGATTCGGGACAGTGCCGGTTTTGTCAGCCAGCGGGTCGTTTCGTGCATCGTCAATATTGCTGCCGACATTTGCCAACAGGGCATTTGCTCACCGGCAGATCTTGAAACCGCAGTCCAGCTCGGGCTGGGTTACCCGATGGGTCCGCTGGCGATGGGCAACCTGTATGGCCCCTCGAGCATTCTTGAAGTGCTTTTCAACATGCAGACCGTCTATGGCGACCCGCGGTATCGCCCCAGCCCGTGGCTGCGTCGGCGCGGCGCGCTGGGCCTGAGTTTGCTACACGAGGAAGATTAGTTCCAGCTCGGGCGCAAAGTCCCGCCCGAGACATTCCTCACCCCACCAGTCACCCAAAAGACAGTCCATGATCGATCCGATTCTTACCATTGACGAACGTGAGGCGATCAATTCCGGTCGCTGGTTTTCTACACTTTCCCCATCCCTGCGCCACGACATTCTGAGATGTGCCTACGTCAAACGTTATACCGACGGAGAACTGATTGCTGCCCGGGGCGACCCTCCGGAAGAGTGGATCGCGTGCGCACGCGGTGCAGTGCGAGTGAGCTCGACCTCGATCTCGGGCAAGCAGATCACCCTGACTTATGTCGAACCAGGCATCTGGTTTGGCGATGTGGCCATTTTCGACGGCGACCGGCGCACCCACGATGCCTATGCCCACGGCGACAGCACCATCCTGTGTGTGGCGAAGGCCGATTTCCGCAAGATTCTTTCCGCACACGTAGAACTGTACGAAGCCATGTTGCGCCTGCATGCCAGGCGAATTCGTCAACTCTTTGGCCTCGTGGAAGACCTCAACACGCTGCCTTTGCGCGCACGCCTGGCCAAGCAGCTGATTCACCTGGTGCGCAGTTACGGTGTGCCAAGCCTGTCCGACGCGCGCGAAATGCGCATCAGCCTGCAACTGGCCCAGGAAGAACTGGCGCAACTGCTCGGAGCGTCGCGCCAGCGGGTCAATCAGGAGCTCAAATCGATGGAGCGTGAAGACGCAATCCGGATCGAACCCGGTGGCCTGGTGGTGCGAAACCGCGAAATCCTGATGCGTATCATCGAGTCAGACAATTAAGCAAGCCCTAAACCAAGCCCTCCAGCCAGTACTCAATTCACCACCATGGCAGATTACGATCACTTTGTGGGCACACGCCCGGTTTCAGACAAACTTGCCTTTGATGTGGGCACGCTCACATTGTGGCTGGACAAAAACCTTGACGGTTTTTCTGGCCCGTTGACGGTTGAGCTGTTCAAGGGCGGGCAATCCAACCCGACCTACAAGCTGGTAACTCCCGCCCGAAGCTATGTCATGCGGGCCAAGCCCGGCCCGGTTGCGAAACTGCTGCCCTCCGCACATGCGGTGGAGCGCGAGTTCGCAGTCATGAAAGGTCTGGCTGGAACCGCGGTTCCTGTGCCGCAGATGTATTGCCTGTGCGAAGACGAATCCGTCATTGGCCGCGCCTTCTACATCATGGAGTTCATGCAGGGGCGCGTGATGTGGGACCAGACCCTGCCCGGCATCAGCAATGCAGGACGGGCAGATATTTATTTTGAGATGAACCGGGTCATTGCCGCGCTGCATTCAGTCAAGTTTGCCGACCAGGGACTGAGCGCTTTTGGCAAACCGGGCAACTACTTTGAGCGCCAGATTGGCCGCTGGAGCAAGCAGTACCGGGCATCCATCACCCAGCCCATCCCGGAAATGGACCGCCTGATGGACTGGCTGCCACAGCACATGCCGGCCATGGCGCGGGATGAGTCGATGGTGAGCATCGTGCACGGTGATTTTCGCCTGGACAACTTGATGTTCCACCCGACCGAACCACGGGTGATTGCCGTTCTGGATTGGGAGCTGTCCACGCTCGGCCACCCGCTGGCTGATTTCAGCTATCACTGCATGACCTGGCACATCCCTGAAGGACTGGGCCGCGGCATCGGCGGCGTTGATATCGTCAGCCTTGGTATTCCTTCGGAAGCAGAGTACATCCGCCGCTACTGTGAACACACCCGCCTGACAACGCCTGAGGCGCTCGAACAGGACTGGAACTTTTACATGGCCTACAACATGTTTCGAATCGCCGCGATTCTGCAGGGCATTGCCAAACGGGTTGAAGCCGGTACAGCGTCCAGCGCGCAGGCCGTGAGCTCCGGCGCGGGTGCCAGGCCCCTGGCCGAGCTGGCGTGGCAGTTCGCCCAGCGCGCGGGATGACCGAGCAGACTTTCTGAATCAATGGTTGACATTTTTAAAACCCCAACCTCAACACTTTTTCGAATTGAAATAACTGGAGACTTCCATGGACTTTGACTTTTCCCCCAAAACAAAACAGCTTCAAGCCCGCTTGCAGGCATTCATGGACGAGTACATCTACCCGTCTGAAGCTGCCTACCATGCCGAGATCGTCGCCAATACGGCTGCCGGCAAACGCTGGACGCCGCTGGAAACCATTGAAAGGCTCAAAACCAAAGCGCAGGCCGCCGGCCTTTGGAACCTCTTTCTGCCAGTAGACAGTGCCGCTGCATCGGGCTACACCGGCGCCGGGTTGACCAATCAGGAATATGCGCCCTTGGCCGAAATCATGGGCCGCGTGCTGTGGTCCAGCGAGGTATTCAACTGCTCCGCGCCAGACACGGGCAACATGGAAACCATTGCCCGCTATGGCTCAGATGAAAACAAGGCGCGCTGGCTCAAACCCTTGCTTGAAGGCAAGATCCGCTCCGCCTTCGCCATGACCGAACCGGACGTAGCTTCCAGTGACGCCACCAACATCGAAACCAGCATTGAGCGCCGTGGTGACAACTACGTCATCAACGGCCGCAAGTGGTGGACCTCGGGCGCTGGCGACCCGCGCTGTGCCATCTACATTCTGATGGGGAAAACCGACCCGCAAGCGCCGCGCCATTCGCAGCAGAGCATGGTGCTGGTGCCCGCGAACACGCCGGGCATGACCATCGTGCGCCCGCTCACCGTGTTTGGCTATGACGACGCGCCACATGGCCACATGGAGGTGCTGTTCAAGAACGTCACGGTGCCGGTCAGCAACATTCTTCTGGGGGAAGGCCGCGGCTTCGAAATCGCCCAAGGGCGCCTTGGGCCAGGGCGCATTCACCATTGCATGCGCCTGATTGGCCTGGCTGAACGGGCCCTTGAACTGATGTGCAAGCGGGCATCCAGCCGCGTGGCCTTTGGCAAAACCGTCGCCTCGCAAACCGTCACCCAGGAGCGCATTGCCGAGGCTCGCTGCAAGATCGACATGGCCCGGCTGCTGACGCTCAAGGCCGCCTGGCTGATGGACCTGGCCGGCAACAAGGTCGCCAAGAACGAGATCGCCATGATCAAGGTGGTAGCCCCCAACATGGCCTGCCAGGTGATTGACTGGGCCATGCAGGTGCACGGCGGCGCGGGCATGTGCGACGACTTTCCGCTGGCCTACAGCTTCACGGCTGCACGCACCTTGCGCTTTGCAGACGGTCCGGACGAAGTGCACCGCAACGCCATCGCCAAGCTTGAGCTGGGCAAATACGCGGCCAACCCGAAAGCTGTCGAGATGCCGATCACCCGCGGAAGCTGACCCGGCCAATCATGATCAAAGTCTATACCTGGCCTACCCCGAACGGTCACAAGGTTCACGTCATGCTCGAAGAATGTGGCTTTCGTTTGGGGCGTGACTGGGAGGCAATTCCCGTGAACATTGGTACTGGCGACCAGTTCAAGCCCGAGTTCCTGAAAATAAGCCCGAACAACAAAATTCCAGCGTTGACCGATCCGGATGGGCCCAACGGCAAGCCGATATCGCTGTTTGAATCTGGCGCAATTTTGCTGTATCTGGCGGCCAAAACCAGCAAGTTCCTGCCAAAGACTGACCGCCAGAAATTTGAAGTGCTGCAGTGGCTGATGTTCCAGATGGGCGGCGTGGGCCCGATGCTCGGTCAAACCCACCACTTTCGCATTTACGCGCCAGAGAAAATCGAGTATGCCGTCAACCGTTACACCAATGAGACCAAACGCCTTTACGGCGTGATGGACCGGCAGCTTGCAAACAGCAAGTTCATTGCTGGCAGCCAGTACAGCATTGCCGATATTTCGATTTTTCCGTGGCTGCGAAGCTGGGCCAACCAGGGCATTGAGTGGGCGGACTACCCGCGGCTCAAGGTGTGGTTTGACCGCATCGCCGAACGCCCTGCCGTTATCCGTGGCGTACAGGTGTTGGCGGACTTGCGCAAACCCGTCACTGACGACAAGGCCCGCGAGATTCTGTTTGGATCCACCCAATACCAGAAGCGCTGAAACAGCAAGCCGAGGAGCGGCTCAATATACCCAAATTGGGTTTATTGACCACCAATTTCACCGGTTTTAGCTAAAAAACCAATGAAATAACCGTCTAGCCCTCGTATTTATTAAGAAGTTTGCTATTTATTATATAGCAAATACCAAATGAACAGAAGTGTCCGTCAATGCAGATGACGCGGCTTGCGCCCGCCGCCGTGACCTTGCCCGCCTGAACCGCCCGAGCCACCCGAACCGCGCGGCGGACGGCCCAACTCCAGCGAGTTCACCAGCGAGTCAAAACGGCGCGCAAACAGTTTGTCCACCTCGGCCACGACACCTGAAAGCTCAGCGCCGTCAAAGTGGCGCTCCATCAGGCTGATCATGTCCTGGACCAGCAAATCCCTTTGCACCTGCATGATGGCTGCCGGATTGGGGCCAACGAACAGCATGATGAAATCGTCGCGTGATTCTTCACCGGATTCATCGTCATCTTCATCAAAGTCAGTGTCGTAGAAGGTCACTTCGATGGTTGCGCCGGTTTCACTCAACTCGTTGAGGCTCATGCACATTTCGTCAAGCACCTGCCGGAAAGCGTCGTCGCCGGGCACCGTCCAGCAAAGCTGCAGCAGATGCGCCTTTGCATCGAAGGTAATGCCAGGCTCGTCTTCATAGGCGCTGGTTGCACCATCGGTGAGCGAGCGCGCACCGGCGTACTTCCAGAGCGGCTTGAGCGCGTCCTGGATGTTCTCAAAACTGACGTCCGCGCGCAACGGCACCTGGCCATGCACATGGATTTCGAAAGGAGTATTTAAGCGGGCCATTTTGCTTAGTGTAGCGGTGACCGGGACACACGGGTTGACAACTTGGCGCTGCCTGCACAACCGGCGGGCCGATGGCCGTCCGGGATAGCCGCACCAACAGAAAAGGCCTGTACCGTCATGGTTCATGATGGTACAGGCCTTCAAATTCTGGTGGGATGTGCGGGGGTCGAACCCACGACAAACGGATTAAAAGTCCGCTGCTCTACCAACTGAGCTAACATCCCCTCAAGGCGTGGAGCCGGGCACTTGATGCACCTGGCCGGTCTGCCCATGCAGCCTGATTATCACCATGCTGCAAAGCCTTCAATTATAGCGTTGATTTTCTCAAACCTTTTACAAGGCGGATGAAATTTTATCAAGCACCCAACCAGCCGCGCATTGGCCGAAGGTGGCCGTGACGCTGACCGCTGACCCATAGCCATGACAATTCAGCGTGCTGTCTGTGCCAGCGGCACCCAACGCCACGGGCGCCATCACCGCCTCGCGACTGAACACACAGGGCACGCCCATCTTCTTTCCTTCGCGGGCTGCCGAGTGCTCCTTGCGCAGGCGCGCTCGCACCTGGGCCAGCAAGGGATCATGCGTGACAGCGCTCAAATCATCAATGTCAACCTGATGGGCCTGGCGCTTGCCGCCTGCAGCACCCACTGAAATGAACAGCGTTTGCGTTTGGCGCGCCCATGCCGCCAGGGCAACTTTCGCCCTGACCTGGTCGCAGGCGTCAATGACTGCATCGACGGCTGAAGTTCGGCTGGTTTCACCACTTTGCAGCAGTTGCGGCCAATTGTCCGCGTCCACAAAAGCCTCAATGCACTCGACTTCACAACGCGGGTTGATGTGAGCGATGCGCTCGCGCATGGCAAGCACCTTGGCCTGCCCCAATGTGTTGTCCAGCGCGTGAATTTGGCGGTTGATATTGGACTCCGAGACATGATCCAGGTCTATCAGCGTCAGGCGGGCAACCCCGCTTCGCGCCAGTGCCTCAACGGCCCACGAACCCACACCGCCAATACCCACCACAACGACATGCGAGTCCCAGACCCGGGCTGCGCCGGCTGCGCCATACAGCCGCGCCAGGCCACCAAAACGGCGGTCGAAATCCATGTCGTCCTGAACTTCGGCCGGGCCGCTTTGCGACTGGGGCGGCATCAAGCCGACGCTGTCAACCATGGCAATCACGCAGCACGGTCGAGGCGCCAAATCTGGTACTTGAAGGCAAGCACGGCGCCGGCAATGATCGCCGCCACCGCGACAAAACTGTTGGCGCTCAGCGTCGAGATGCCGGTCAAGCCCTGGCCCACGGTGCATCCCATCGCCGTGACGCCACCGACACCCATCAACACAGCGCCGACCAGATGGTTTCCGACATCTTCCACACTGCCAAATCCCTCCCAACGAAACGTCCGGGTGATCAATGCGGTAGCCGCAGAGCCGGCAATCACGCCCACCACCGACACAATCCCCAGCGTCAACAGCTTGCTCTTGTCACTGAAAAACATCAACCAATCCAGCGTGTAGGCCACTGGCGCCACGAAGCTCAGGGCTTCCGAGCGGCCTGAATTGGTTGCCAAAAAGGCTTCCTGCAGGGTCTCGGGGTGTTCCCCAACATAGCCCAGTCCGCCGCTGACCCACCACATGGCCGAGATCACCAGACCAATACCAATCCCGGCCAGAAGATTGTCAAGCTTGAAAAACCCTTGCCGCGACATCGCCCAGACGGCCAGCGCACCACCCAGGCCGACACCCAATCCCAGCCCTGCCAGGGCAGGTTTGACCCCGAAGGTCGCCGCTGCAAATTGCCACAAAGTCACGCCTGACGCCATCTCCACGGCAACCCTGTCAACCGTGGCAACACGAAGCACCGCAGTGATCCCTTTGAGGGTGGCAAATGCAGCAACGGCCATCACAATCAGAACGACAATAGACTTCAGGCTGCCTGCGCCAATGCGCACCAGCGTTTTACTGCCGCACCCCGACGCCAGTACCATGCCAAAACCAAACAGGGCGCCACCGACACTGGCTGACAGCCAGGTCCAGCGCGTGGAGGCGTGCAGGGTCTTGGCAGGGTCAATCAGACCCGTGTAGCCAAGCAGGGCAAAACCGATCATGGCCACCCCCATGGCCAGCACCCACTGGCCCAAGCGGGTCCAGTCGCCCATGTTGACCACGTCGCTGACGGCCCCCATGGTGCAAAAGTGGGTGCGTTGCGCGATGGCACCAAACATGACGGAAAGTAGAAAACCAGCCCAAAGAACTTGGGTGTTCAGCCAGGACAATTCAGAAACTTGCATTCCCCGATTTTACGAGGTGGGGCAACCCGGCCTGCGCAGGGCCGTCAAACCAAGCCTACTTCAACCGCGCCAGGCGCTCCTTGCCAGCCAGCGCCGCTTCGGACTGTGGATAGGCTTTAAGCAGATCTTCGAAAGTCTTGCGTGCACCTCGTGTGTCTTTGAGTTCGATCTGGCAGTTAGCGATCGACAGCACAGCCTCGGGCGCCCGCAGATGATCCGGCGAAAGTGAAATCAGCGAACGGAAATTGGTCACAGCTTCCTTGTAATCCCGCGTCGCATACTGCGCATTGCCCAGCCAGAACAGGCTGGAAGGGCCATAGCCACTTTGCGGATTGCGTTTCAGGAAGTCGACAAATGCCGTCTGGGCTGAGGCGAATTCGCCTTTTCTGAAGACCGCCAGAGCCGCATCAAAATCACGCTTTTCATTGGGTTCGGCCAAAAACTCGCGTCCGTCAACGGTCACTTTGACCGGCTCAAACTTGCGCAGCCGCTCCTCAACCACCAGGGTTGAGTCCTTTTGCTGGCGCTGCAAATCTGCAACCTGGCGCTGCAGTTCGGCCACCGGCCGCTGTTGCTCGGACAAGGAGCGGGCGATCTGCTCATTTTGACCTGTGAGCCGCGCCATATCGGCTTTCAATGACTCAATCAGGTTTTGCAGTTCAAGCAAACTCCGTCTGAGCTGACTGGTTTCTTCGGCATTGCGCCGGTTTTGCTCGGTGAGCTTCTGGTCAGACTCCTGGCGCACCGTCTCAAGCCGTTGGCGCAGGTCCAGAATGGCCTTGCGGGCTTCTTCATCGTCAAAAAGGCCCGCACTGGCCGAGCCGATCCAGAAGAAGGACGCCAGGACCGCAAAAAATGTTCGCAAGATTTTCCAAGTCATCGCAACTTATCGGTAATTAATTTCGGCACGGCGGTTTTTCGCGAAAGCGGACTCATCAACGCCCGCTGCGGCTGGCTTTTCCTTGCCAAAACTAACGGCTTCAATCTGGGAGTCGGTGGCGCCGAGCAATCCCAGCGCCCGGCGAACCGCTTCGCTGCGCTTTTGCCCCAATGCAAGGTTGTACTCGCGTCCGCCACGCTCGTCGGTGTGGCCTTCGATTGCCATTTTTCGGTTCTTGTCCGCTTTGAGATAACGCGCATGGGCTTCGATCACTGGCTGAAACTCGGGTTTGATCACGAAACTGTCGTAATCAAAATAGACGACGCGAGGACCCGCCGGTGCTGCGCCATCCTGGCTTGGTTTGTTGATGTCAACCGGAGTGACGTTGGTCGCGGTGACGGCACCGCCCCCGGTGCCCGTTCCCGATTTGGACGGGTCGCCAGGCGTCACGGTTTTGCCCGAAATGTCCTGCACCGGAACATCATCCAGCTTCACGGAGGATCCGCACGCCACCAACAGGGCTGTCAGCCCAACTACCAGCAAAATTTTCTTCATCAGGTAACTCCCAGTCAAATAATTTGGTGCTCAACCCGGCTGGGTTGTTTAAAAGTATTCATTGCTTCTGGAACGGGCCCCAATCGGGCTCGCGGATATCTCCACTTTGTCCGCCCAGCCGGGCTTTGATTTTCCCGTCAACGGTGGTGGTCATCAGTGCCTCTCTGCCCTGCACTGTCGTCGCATAAACAATCAGGCGGCTGTTGGGTGAAAAGCTCGGGCTTTCGTCCGCCGTGGAATCAGTAATCGCCGTCACCGTGCCGGTTGCCAGTTCCATCACATGCAGTTTGAAAGCACCGCTTACTCGGGAAACATAGGCAAGCCAGCGGCCGTCCGGGCTCAACGCGGGCGAAATGTTGTAACCGCCCGCGAACGTGACGCGCTCGGGATTCGCACCGCTTGGGCTCATCCTGTAAATTTGCGGGGCGCCGCCACGGTCGCTTACAAAATAGAGGCTCTTGCCATCGGGTGAATAGGCGGGTTCGGTGTCAATGCTGCCGGACTGCGCCAGGCGACGCGGTTCGCCGCCCGCCGCGTCAATGTTGTACAGCTGTGAGCCACCGTCCCGGCTCAGCGTGACCGCCAGGGTCTTGCTGTCAGGCGACCAGGCCGGCGCGCTGTTGGAGCCCCGGAAGTTGGCGACCAGGCGGCGCCTGCCACTGGCCACATCGTGCACATACACGACGGGCTTGCGCGATTCAAACGACACGTATGCCAGTTGTGCGCCGTTGGGCGACCAGGCGGGTGAAATGATGGGCTCGGGGCTTGCCAGAGCTGACTGGGCGTTCTCTCCGTCTGCGTCGGCAACCCACAGGTTGTAGCGCGTCTGCACCTTGGTGATGTAAGCAATGCGTGTGGAAAATATCCCTTTGTCGCCGGTCAGCTTCTCGTAGACAAAATCCGCAATGCGATGCGCCGCCAGGCGCAGGTCGCCTTGCGTCACGGCATAGCTTTGGCCGCCCAGGTCCTGCCCTCGCACCACATCCCAAAGCCTGAAACGCACATCAAAACGGCCATCCGCCAGACGAACGACGCTGCCGGTGACCAAAGAATCAGCGCCCTTTTGGCGCCAAACCGACACATCCGGGCGGGTCACCTCATCCAGTGTCGCGCCGCCATTGTCAACACCGCGAAACTGACCGCTGCGTTCCAGGTCGGCCAGGATGATGGCTCCCATTTTTTGCGGTGATGCGTCGTCGCCGCGAAAAGTTGCCACCCCAATCGGAAGCTGGGTCAGGCCGACGCCCGAGACCTCGACCCTGAACTGGGCGACGGCCGAAAAGGCCACCAGGGTCAATAGCAGAAAACCCAATACTCTTTTGATCATTGATTCAAGGTCCAGTCACTTTCCAAGTCTTGAAATTACCACATCGTCACTCAGTCGTGGCTGAGAATAACCCATAGCAGCGCGGGCAATGCGTTCGGTGGCACTCATACGGGCAGCCACCCGGGCGGCATTGTGTGACTCTTTGTTACGACTGGCTTCCTTGTGCCAAAGGTGAAACACCTCTGTTGCACAGAAGCCGTTTTTGCGCACCACGCCCGCGTTGTGAAGGCGAAGCGCAAAGTCAGCGTCTTCGTGTCCCCAGCCAATGTACGACTCGTCAAAGCCGTCAATAGTTTCAAAGTCTTGCCGCCAAACTGCCATGTTGCAGCTGCGGATTCCCTTCCAGGTGAACAAACGGTCGATGCGCATCGACCCATCCGGCAGCCGCAACAAGCCCGTCAACTTGCTGGCATTGCCAGAGAGGCGCTGCTTGAGCCAGAACATCGTGGAACGCCCGTCAACCGTTTCCTGGCCGTCCAGCACCCGCTGTGTCAGTTCCCGCGAGAGCAGCACCCGGCTGCCATTGACAAAACAGCCGCTTTGCGAAAGTGCCTTGTGGCGGGTGATGAAATCTCGTTCAGGCACACAGTCACCGTCCAAAAAAATGATGTAGTCACCCAGCGCGGCCCGTACACCGCGGTTTCTGGCGCGCGAGGCGGTAAACCCCACATCCGGATGCCAGACATGAACGGCACTGAGCGCACGCGCAACACGTGAGTCAAGAATCGCCTTCTGGTGCGGTGCCTGCGAGCCGTCATCGGCCACCACCACGTCAAACTGGCGATCCGTCTGGCGCGACAACCCGTCCAGCACGGCCAACAGGGCATCGCTTCGGTTGTAGGTCGTGACGACCACAGAGACTGACGGGACGGGTTTCATTTTGAACTAGACTACTTGGGGCCGAAAGGGCAAGTCCTGCTGCCCTGCATAAGCGCCGCCGAATACTAACACTCCCTTTTTGGACCTTTGTTGCGCCCCGTTTTGCACTCTGTTTGCACTCCGATTTCCCCCCGATGAGCAAGATTTCCGTCTACATCATCGCCTTCAATGAAGCCGAAAAAGTAGCTGCCACCATAGAGAGCGCCCGGTGGGCGGATGAAGTGGTGCTGGTGGATTCCTGGAGCACGGACGGCACCCCCGACATCGCCGCCCGTTTGGGCGCCCGAGTCGTTCAGGTGGATTTCAAGGGGTTTGGTGACTTGCGCAACCGTGCCCTTGCCGCTTGCACCCATGAATGGATTTTCAGCCTGGATGCCGACGAGCGCTGTACTGCGCCCGTGCAGGCCGAAATTCTCGCGCTGATGAAGGACCCGGACGCGGCCGACGCCTACTGGGTGCCACGGCGCAACTACTTCATGGGCCGCTGGATCAGGCATTCGGGCTGGTACCCCAATTACCGCCAACCGCAATTTTTTCGCAAGGGCGCGCTGGCCTATGACCAGAAAGCCGTGCACGAAGGCTATATTTTGAACACCAGCCGGCCGCTGGGCCATCTCAAAAATGCGATCTGGCAGTTCCCGTTCAAAAACATGAGCGAAGTGATGCACAAGGCGAACCGCTACTCGTCGCTCGGTGCAGAACGAATTTCGCACCGGCCGCTGTCGATGGCAAGCGCCCTGTCGCACGGTATCTGGGCGTTCGTGAAGCACTACATTTTCAAGCTTGGTTTTCTGGATGGCTGGGCTGGCCTTGTGATCGCAATTGGCAATTTCGAGGGCACGTTTTACCGATACGTCAAAGCCATTGAAATTCAAAAGGGCGCGCTTTGGCAAGCCCCTGCCAGCGATTCCACCGCATCTGGCCCCAAGGCTTGAAGTCATTGCCTGAGCCCATGCTGAAACCCGCATTTGCTGCATTTTTCTTGCCCCTGCAGACCACTGGGAAGCGTGGCGACGCGGCATCTGACGCGGGTTGGAGTTTTCGACTGATTCTGGCCTGCCTGGTGGCCATCTCGGTCAGCCTGCCCATTGCACTGATCAGCATCGCCAAAGTGATTCTGGTGGTGGCCTGCCTGTTTTACCTCTGCGCAATGTGCTGGCGCCGAAGCCCCGAAATCGCATTCAGGCAGCTCTTGACCGTGCCCGCCGTTCTGGTGATCTGCCTGGCCTTTGCTTTGAGTCTTGCCTGGACTGATGCGGACCTGGGTGACGCCCTGACGATTGCGGTCAAGCACGCCAAGGCCATTGAAATTGTGTTGCTGGTGGGCCTGATCCGCACGGCGCGCGAGGCACGAATCGCCATTGCTGCGTTTGCGCTGGGGCAGGCCGTTTACGTGCTCACCGCCTGGCTGCTGGTCGCGGGCGTGCCGATTGGCTGGGCGGATAACCACCAAGGCCAGTACGCGGTGTTCTCCAGCTACCTGGACCAATCGCTCATTTTTGCCACCTCAGCCGGCGTGATCTGGCACCTGCGGTCATTGCGTTTATGGCCAGGCTGGCTGGCCGCCGTGGTCGCAGTGGCGGCACTGGTCAATGTTCTGCTGTTTCAACAGGGGCGCACGGGTTACCTCGTTGCCTTCGCGATGATTGCCTTGACCATTTTGTGGGATCTGCCCAGAAGATGGCGCCTGCTGTGCCTTGTTGCGGTGCCGGCCGCGGTCATGACGGTCTTGTACTTCGGGTCACAAACTTTTCACGGCCGGGTCTCCAAGATCGTGCCCGAGGGCCAGGCCTACGCGCAGCAGTCCGAAATCGTCACATCCTCCGGCTGGCGACTGAACGCCTGGCACCGCTCGCTTCAGGGCATTCGGGAGAGTCCGTTGATCGGCCATGGGGTGGGCAACTGGACAGACACGGTCAAGCGCCTTGAAGGAAGTTCAGCAACCAAGGTATTTGGCAGCGGCAATGGCAGCAACCCGCACCAGGAGTACTTGCTGTGGGGCGTGGAGCTGGGTGTGCCGGGCGTCCTGTTGCTGGTCGCGCTCATGGTGTGCATTTTTAAGGATGCCAGGGGTTTTGATGCCCCCGTGGCCCGAAGCACCCAGAGCGTTCTGACGGCCATGGCAATTGCCTGCCTGTTCAATTCATCGCTGTACGACGGGCTGATTGGCGACTTCTTTGTGGTGACGCTGGGCTTGTTGCTGGCCCTGGGAGTTCGCACGCGCTTGAGCCCGGCGCCAGGAGCCAGTCAGTGACCGCCGCGCCGACAGGATTGCGGGCTCGCTTGAAGCGCCTGCTGCCGTTTTTTGGCGCAGAGCGCGGCACCTGGGCGCTGGTGGCCGCTGGCGCTGTGGTCGGTGCCGCGACCGAGCCGATGATTCCAGCATTGCTTCAACCCTTGCTGGACCATGGCTTTCAAGCCGGCCAGCTCGAAATCTGGACCGTGCCGGTGGCACTGCTGCTGCTGTTTGGCGTGCGCGGGCTGGCAGGGTATGTATCGCAGATCGGCTTGACCAAAATCACCAACCATGGCTTGAAAGCCATGCGACGGGCCATGTTCGACAAAATCCTGGTGTCGAACCTCTCGCTGTTCACCGACCAGACGTCAAGCGCACTGTCCAACACGGTGGTCTACGAGGTGCAGACTGGTTCCGTGATGCTGGTGAACTCGTTTTTGAGCCTCACGCGCAACACGCTGACCTTGCTGGCTTTGACAACCTATCTCTTCTACCTGAACTGGAAGCTGACGCTGATCGTGGCGGCGGTGTTCCCTGCGGTGGCGTTGGTGATGCGCATCCTGACCAAGCGCCTGCACCGCCTGACCAAAGCCAACCAGGACGCCACGGACAGCCTGGCCTATGTGGTTGAGGAAAACGTGCTGGCCCACCGCGACATCAGGCTGCACGGCGCAGAAACCGCGCAAGCCGAGCGGTTCGACGTGCTCAGCGACGCCTTGCGCCGGCTGGCCATGAAGTCCACCGTGGCAGGCGCCGCCATGACCCCCATGACCCAGATGCTGGCGGCCGTGGCGCTGTCGGCCGTGATTTCAGTGGCGCTGGTTCAAAGCGCCAGCAGTGACACGTCGGTCGGCGGTTTTGTGGCTTTTGTGACCGGCATGCTGATGATTGTGGCGCCAATTCGCCAATTGTCGGAGGTCTCCAGCCCGATCACGCGCGGGCTGGCTGCGGTAGAGCGCGGGCTTGCCCTGATCGACGCCACGCCCACCGAAACGCAAGGCGCCTTCGCACTGCCACGCGCGTCGGGCGACATCCGTTTCGTGAATGTCAGTGTGCGGTTTTCCCCCGATCTGGCGCCCGCATTGTCCGACTTGAGCCTGTCGATCCAGCCAGGCGAGGCGATTGCGCTGGTCGGCAGCTCAGGCGCTGGCAAGACAACGTTGGCCAACCTGCTGCCCCGCTTTGTGGACGCCAGCGCCGGTCAGGTGCTGCTGGACGGCACCGATGTGCGGGCCTGGTCCCTGCGTGCCTTGCGTGCCCAGTTCGCAGTCGTCAGCCAGCATGTGGTGATGCTCAATGATTCGATCGCCGCCAACGTGTCGCTGGGCACCTCGCTGGATCGCGCCCGGGTGGCAGAGTGCCTGGCCGCCGCCAACCTGTCGGCAATGGTGAGCGAACTGCCACAGGGCATCGATACGGTGCTGGGCCATAACGCCATGCAGCTTTCAGGCGGGCAGCGCCAGCGTCTGGCCATTGCGCGCGCGCTGTACAAGGACGCGCCAATCCTGATTCTGGATGAAGCGACATCCGCACTGGACACCGAGTCAGAGCGGGCCGTGCAGGACGCCTTGAAGCTGCTGATGCAGAACCGCACCACGCTGGTGATCGCGCACCGCCTGTCCACCGTGCGCCACGCGGACCGCATCGTGGTGATGGAAGCCGGACGCATTGTCGAGGTCGGGCGCCACGATGAACTGGTGAAACGGGAAGGCCAGTACGCGCGGCTGTACCAGATGGGGATGCAGGCGGGCGAAATTGGCTAGGCGCTGTGGCATCTTGGGCTTCGAATGTAACTTGCCACAATTTAAGTTGATACCATATAAATAGCAAACTATCTATATAATACGAGGGCTATAGGCCTAAATCATCGATATTTTGGCATTTTTATGCCAGATTTCAGGTAAAAATTAACTCACAGGTTAATTTTTCGTCAAAATACGCGTCGTCACCAAAAGTCAAACAAACACTACTGCGTCGCCTGGTGAATCGTCGCCTGGTAAATCGTGGTCTGGTAAAGCGCCTCCTGTTCCAGCGCAATCCTTTCCCATTGGTGCAATCGGGCAAAGTCGACCGCCGCCTGCCCAAGGCGCTCCCGCAACGGTGCATCCTGCAGCAGGCGTGCCAGCTGACCGGCCAACACTGCGACATCGCGTGGAGCGTCCAGCAGCAGCGCATTCACGCCGTCGTCCAGCAGACCCGCGATGCCGCAGTAGGGCTCGGCACTCACCACGACTGGCAGCGCGTGCGCCATGGCCTCCAGAACGACCATGGCGAAGGTGTCTTCCAGCGTCGGGTGCGCCAGACAATCTGCGGCCTGATAGGCAGGGTTGATGTCGCCCAGCGCCCCGAGAAAAAAGACTTTCTGGCCCAGCCCGAGCGCGCTGATTTGCGGCCTGAAGCCGGCCTCATGGTCACGGTTCCCGACCACCGCCAGAATCACATCGCCTGGCAGCCGTGCCAGAGCCTCCAGCAGCGCCGTCAGCCCCTTTTTTCGGTAATCGTTGCCGACAAACAGAATGCACTGCGGGCCTTGCGGCAGGCCGAGCAGTTGCCTTGCGCTTTGGCGATCCGCAGCGGTGGTTTTGCCTGGCACGGCAGCAACGCCCGGCGTCACCATGCGGATCATCGATGCCGATTCGGTGCGGGTTTTCTCAAGCACGCGGTGCGTACTGGGCGAGGTGACGACCAGAATCCGCCCGGGCCGCCTCGCATAGCGCATGCGCTCGAGCCACAGGTAGGTCAACAAACGCGGACTGGGCAAGACCTTGAGCCACCGCCAAACCCTGCGCAAACCAGTCAACCCAACAAACAGGTTGTGCTTGATTGGCAGCACGTGGACCGTCTGCACTTGCCCATGCCAGGTATTTTCGTGGGAGTGAATCACGTCAAACCCGCGGCGCGTGGCCCACCAGGTGGCCGTGGCATACCAAAGCTGGTTGATCCACCTGGGTCGCTTCAAAAGCTGCGAAACCGGGTGGTAGGTGACCCCTGGCCAGTGGTGGTCAATCTGCTGGGCGAAAACATGAATCTCATGGCGCGCGGCAAGCTGCTCCACCAGCGCAATTGAATAGCGCTCGGCACCGCCACCCGTGGGTGAAAAAATACGGTTGAGCACCGCAATTTTCAGCCGTTTTTGGGGCGGTTGCAGCGTCACATCGGGCGTTGCCGTCACACCCGCCTCCGATCTTCGTAGGCGGTCGCAAGCTTGAGCCACAGCATCGCCAGCGTCGTTGTGTTCACAACCGGAACGCGGGGCAAACGCATCATGTCTTCACCACGGTGGCAGCGGCTTCGCTGGGTCGTGGTGACGCTGCTGAACCCGGCATCGCGCGCCAAATCCACGTGCAGGTCGCTGAATTCGCCATAGGGGTAGCAAAAGTGGTTTACCGGGGCGCCCGTCACCGCTTCAAGCTCGCTTTTGCAAAGCAGGATCTCGTCACGGCAGCTTGCACTGTCTTGCTGCAGCAGGCGAACGTGGTGGCGAGTGTGCGCGCCAATTTCCTGGCCGCCCGCGATCCACTGGCGAAGCTGGTGGGCGCTCATCAAAGGCGTCTGCGCAATGCCGATAGTTGCGTCCCACGCATTGGTTTTTCCAAGCAACTGACTCACTGCAAAACAGGTGGATGAAAACCCATGGCGCGAAAGCACTGGCAAAGCGTGGCGCAGGTTGTTCAGGTAACCATCGTCAAACGTGATTCCGACGACTTTGCCGGTGCGTTCGCCGCGCAGGTAGGGCATGAGCGCTGACATGGACAGAGCCTGGTAACCCATCCATTTCAACAACCCCATTTGCCGGGCGAAAGCGGCTGGCGTGACGTAAATGCCCCGAAACGGCGCGCCCCGGGGCGGGATTGCGCTGATCTGGTGGTAAGTCAGAATGGCAATCGGCGAAGGGTTGGACGTGCGCTGTGTCGTGGCGGGCATCGCTATAACAAAACGATGTCGTACTGCGCCTGCCCCATGGCAGCCTCACTTTGCAGGGACACCGGTTTGCCAATGAAGTCGCTTAAAGAAGCGAGATGCTGGCTTTCTTCGTCCAGAAACAGCTCAATGACCTTGGGCGAGGCCACCACACGAAACTCGCGTGGGTTGAACTGACGGGCCTCACGCAGGATTTCGCGAAAGATGTCATAAGTGACGCTGCGCGGGGTTTTCACGCTGCCGCGCCCTTCGCAGGCGGCGCAGGGCTCGCACAGCATGTGCGCCAGCGACTCGCGCGTGCGCTTGCGGGTCATTTCGACCAGCCCCAGTTGTGAAAACCCACCGGCCATGGTCTTGACGCGGTCCCGTTGGAGCTGCTTTTTGAACTCTGCCAGCACGGCGTCGCGGTGGTCTTCGCGCACCATGTCAATGAAGTCGGCAATGATGATGCCGCCCAGATTGCGCAGCCGCAACTGACGCGCAATCGCCTGTGCCGCTTCCAGGTTGGTCTTGAAAATGGTGTCGTCGAAATTGCGTGCGCCCACAAAACCGCCGGTATTCACGTCAACGGTGGTCAGCGCCTCGGTCTGGTCCACGATCAAATAGCCGCCTGACTTCAAATCAACCCGGCGCCCCAGCGCTTTGGCGATTTCCTCGTCAATCGCGTACAGGTCAAAAATCGGTCGCTCACCTTTGTAATGCTGCAGTTTCTGCGCGGCAGCGGGCATGAATTCCTCGCCAAATTTCATGAGCAGCTCAAACTGCTCACGCGAATCTACACGGATGGTTTGCGTCGCCTCGCCCACCATGTCGCGCAGCACCCGCTGCAGCAGGTTCAAGTCCTGGTGCAGCATCGTCGCGGGTGGCTGGCGCAGCGCGGCATCCTTGATGCGCGCCCAGGCGCGGCGCAGATAGCGAATGTCTTCCGACAACGCGTCGTCCGTGGCGTCTTCACCATTGGTGCGCAAAATGAAACCGCCACCTTCAGCCTGCGTCAGTTCCTGCAGCCGCGCGCGCAGTTCATCGCGCTGCCCGGACGGAATTTTCTGCGACACGCCGACATGGTCGTCCTGCGGCAAAAACACCAGCAGCCGGCCTGCGATGCTGATTTGCGTTGACAGCCGTGCGCCTTTGGTGCCAATCGGGTCTTTGATCACCTGCACCGTCAGCGCCTGGCCCTCGAACACCTGTTTTTCAATCGGCACCAACACCTGCGCATTGCGCGGGCCAGCGGGCGCTTCGCCATCCGGCGGGCGGTGCCATACGTCAGCGACATGCAGAAAGGCGGCACGCTCCAGCCCGATATCAATGAAGGCAGATTGCATGCCCGGCAACACACGGGCCACTTTGCCAAGGTAGACATTTCCCACCAGGCCACGCTCCAGCGTGCGCTCAACGTGCAGTTCCTGAACGGCACCGTTCTCGACAATGGCAACGCGGGTTTCCTGGGGCGACCAGTTGATCAAAATATCTTCTTGCATGGCACTCATTGGATTTTGATTCGAGTTATACCCGGAAGCCCATGCTCCGCAGCAGTTGCGCCGTCTCGAACATGGGCAACCCCATGATGCCAGAGTAGCTGCCGCTGATATGGGCGATAAATGCCGCCGCCCTGCCCTGCACCGCATAGGCACCCGCCTTGCCCTCGGGCTCCTTGGAGGCGACATAGGCCCGAATCTGCGCTGGGCTCATGGGCCCAAACGTCACGCGCGACTCGCTGACGTCCTGCACGCGCTTGCGCACTGTGCCAACGGCCACCGCCGTCAGCACCCGGTGCGTCCTGCCCGCAAGCTCGCCCAGCATGCGCCCTGCATCGGTATCGTTGATGGGTTTGCCAAATATTCTGCGCCCCAAAGCCACCGTGGTGTCCGAACAGAGAATGGGGGCCGCTGCCAAACCCCGGCGTGTGCGGCGCAGCAAAGCCGCGTCGAGCTTCAGAGCCGTAACGCGCTGGACGTAACGGGCCGGTGCCTCGTTGGGCAACACCGCTTCAATGGATTCGGCGTCTTCGTCAGGGCCGGGCAACAACAGTTCATAGCGCACCCCTAGCTGCTCCAGCAACTGGCGCCTGCGCGGGCTCATGGACGCGAGGTAGACAAAACTTGGCATCATTCCCGGTGGTAAGGGTGGTTGGCATTGATCGACCAGGCGCGGTACAACTGCTCAATCAGCAGCACTCGGGCGAAGGCATGGGGAAGGGTCAGGTCAGACAGCCGGATGCGCTCATGGGCCGCGGCTTTGAAGGCCGGGTCCAGCCCATCCGGGCCGCCAATGACCAGTGCCACATCGTCACTCTGCAGTTGCCAGGTTTTGAGCTTCTGGGCCAAGGCCAAAGTGCCCAGCGACGCGCCGCGTTCGTCCAGCGCCACAATCCGGCAGCCTTTGGGAATGGCGCTTTCAATGCGCGCCCGCTCTGCGGCAAACAGCGTCTCGAGTGTTTTGGATGCCCGTGGCTCGGTTTTCACGGCTTTGAGCTCGACTTTAAGCTCCGGCGGGAAGCGCTTAGCGTAATCGTCCCACGCAGTTTGCGCCCAGTCGGGCACCCGCAAGCCGACGGCCACAATCAACAGCTTCACGGCTGCAACCTCAGTTTTTGGACGCGGCTGTCTTCCTGGCAGGTGCGTTTTTGGCTGGCGCCTTCACGGTCGCTTTCACGGCCGCTTTCACAGGCGCCCTGGCTGGTGCTCGTGCTGCTGTTTTTACAGGCGGCTTTGTCACGGACTTTTTGGCGGCCGCTTTAACAGGCGCGTTGACCGTGACCTTCGCAATCGGCACCTTCTTGGCCCCTTTGGCAGGTGCCTTGGCGGCAGCCGTCTTCGCAGCCAGTGACTTTCTCACCTGGGCTTTGGACGGAAAGGCTGCTGCCACGCCTTTCTTGGCGGCGTTGGACCGCTTCAGGTCCCCCATCGGCCTGGACGAGCCACTTGCCGCTTTCAGGGGTTTCGCTGAATTGGCCGAATCCGCCGGTTCTTTGGCTTCCGGCTTGGCAGCGCCAAACTTCAAGCGCACCGGCTTTTCGCCCCACAGTTCTTCCAGATGGTAGTACTGCCGAAAACTCGGCTGCATGATGTGAACGACGGCCTGGCCGCAATCCACAATGATCCACTCGCCGTTGGCCTCTCCCTCGACGCGTGGCTTGGAGAAACCGGCATCACGCACGGCGTCGCGCACGCTGGCTGCCAGCGCCTTGGTTTGGCGGTTGGACGTGCCGGAGGCAACGATGACCCGCTCAAACAACGCCGACAAATGCTCGGTGTCAAAGACCTGAATGTCCTGGGCCTTGACGTCTTCCAACCCGTCCACAATGGCACGCTGGAGTTTTTGAATGTCTTTTTTGGCAACGGTTTGGGTAGTCATCAATGATTGCAGTAAAGGTGATGTTGAGCAATATAACGCGCAACGGGCTCGCCGACCAGCGTGGAAACGACTTGCCGCGTGGCAACTTGGGCTCGAATCGTGGTGGCGCTGGCGGGGTTCAGAGGGAGCTTTAACGCCACAAACCGCGATTTCAGCGACTCTGGCGGGATGAATGCAGCACCGCTCTCCAGGGCGCTGTCGCGCTCAGCTACACATATTGTAGCAGTTTGCACCAGCTCCTGCCAAAGATGCCAGGTGGTGAGCTTTCTGGCCTGATCGGCGCCAATCACCAGAAACAGATCGGCAAGGGGGTTTTTGGCCCTGATTTCCCGCAATGTTTCAATCGTGTAGCTGGGTCCGGCGCGGCGGGTTTCCCGGTCGTCCACCACCACCTTTGGCAAACCTGCAAAGGCCAGACTCGCCATGGCAAGCCGATGGTGTGCTGCGCTCAAAGGCCGGGCCTTATGCCAGGCTTCGCCGGTGGGGACCACCCGAAGCTCATCCAGCGCCAATTGGTCAATCGCCTGGCGCACCAATGCGACGTGGGCGAGATGCGGCGGGTCAAACGCACCGCCAAAAATGCCGACGCGCGGTCGCGCAGTCATCAAACCCAGTCCCTTGGCACCAGGAAGCGGGTGTAAAGGTCATCCTCGGGCGTGCCGGGTTCGGGCTTTTGCTGGTAGGCCCAGCTTGCCAAGGGTGGCATTGACATCAGGATGGACTCCGTGCGCCCGCCCGACTGCAGGCCAAAGTGGGTGCCGCGGTCCCAAACCAAGTTGAATTCAACATACCGTCCGCGCCGGTACAACTGAAAATCGCGCTCCCGCTGCCCATGGGCCAGCCCCTTGCGGCGCTCGACGATGGGCAGGTAAGCGCTTAAAAAGGCATCACCCACGGACTGCATCATCTTCAGGCTGCCATCAAACCCAAGCTCAGAAAAATCGTCAAAAAATACGCCCCCAATGCCACGCTGCTCCTGCCGGTGTTTCAGGTGGAAATAGCTGTCACACCAGGTTTTGAAGCGCGGGTATTTGTCCTCACCAAAAGGCGCCAGCGCTGATTTGCAGGTTGCATGAAAGTGAACGGCGTCTTCCTCGAACGCGTAATACGGCGTCAGGTCCATGCCGCCGCCGAACCAGCAGACTTCCACGCCACCTTCTGTTTTTGCACTGAGCATGCGCACGTTCATGTGCACCGTGGGCACATACGGACTTCGCGGGTGAAACACCAGGGAAACACCCGCCGCTTCAAATGGCGCGCCGGCAAGTTCGGGGCGGTGCTGGGTGGCTGAAGGCGGCAATCGGGGGCCTTGCACATGGGAGAAACCGCAGCCGGCCCGCTCAAAAACCGCACCACTCTCCAGAATTTGGGTGATGCCGTTGCCCTGCAATGGCTCGCCAGGCGCCTTGGCCCAGCGGTCCACCAGAAAAGTGCCCCCGTCCACAGCAGCAATTGCAGTCGTGATGCGGCTTTGCAGACCCAGCAAATATTGGCGAACCGTGTCCACCCCTGGGGATGACTGCTTCGCTTCGGTATCAGGATTTGCCATCACTGTCAGCGCTTGACGGCGCGGTGGCCAATGTCGGTGCGGTATTGCATGCCGTCAAAGCGAATTCCCGCCGTGACTTCATAGGCCCGCTGCTGCGCCATTTTGACGTTGTCTGCCAGCACAGTAACGCACAGCACCCGCCCGCCAGAGGTTTCAACGCCGTTGCCGTTATGGACCGTTGCTGCGTGAAACACCACCGCATCAGGTGACTCCTTGGGCAAACCTCTCACGACATCGCCACGACGCGGATTGGCCGGGTAACCTGCGGCTGCAATCACCACACCCAGTGCCGTGCGGCGATCCCATTCAAGCTCGATTTTGTCGAGCTGGTCATGCTCGCCAGGCTCGGTTGCAGCCATCAGGACATCCAGCAGGTCAGTCTTCAGGCGCATCATGATCGGCTGGGTTTCGGGGTCACCCATCCGGCAGTTGAACTCCAGCGTTTTGGGGTGGCCCTGGGCATCAATCATCAACCCGGCATACAGAAAGCCGGTGTAAGGAATGCCGTCTTTTTCCATGCCCTTGAGCGTTGGAAGAATCACCTCCCGCATGGCCCGGGCATGCACATCGGGTGTAACGACTGGCGCTGGCGAATAGGCCCCCATGCCGCCGGTATTGGGACCCAGGTCATCGTTCAGCAGGCGCTTGTGGTCCTGGCTGGTTGCCAGCACCAGTACGTTCTTGCCGTCGGCCATCACAATGAAGCTGGCTTCCTCGCCTTGCAAAAATTCTTCAATCACGACGCGTGGCACGGCATTGCCATCTACCGCCGCGCTGTAGGTCACACCCGGCGCGTTGTTTTGCAGCATGAAATCTATGGCGGCATGGGCTTCATCCAGCGCCATTGCCACCACCACGCCTTTGCCAGCCGCCAGACCATCGGCCTTGACCACAATCGGTGCACCCATGTCATCAACATAGGCGTGCGCGGCAGTGGCATCGGTAAACGTTGCGAAAGCGGCGGTCGGAATGCCGTGGCGCTGCATGAATGCCTTGGAAAACGCCTTGGAGCTCTCCAGTTGCGCGGCCGCCTGCGTCGGCCCGAAAACGCGCAGGCCATGCTGGCGAAATTCATCCACGATGCCCGCCGCCAACGGGCCTTCAGGCCCAACCACGGTGACGGCAATTTTTTCCGCCAGCGCCCAGGCGCGCAACTCGGCAATGTCGGTGATGTTGATGTTCTTCAAGCGCCCATCCAGCGCCGTCCCCCCATTGCCTGGGGCGACAAACACCGTCTGCACTTTGGGCGATTGCGCCAGTTTCCAGGCCAGCGCGTGCTCCCGCCCGCCACTGCCCACTACAAGTACTTTCACAGGGATACTTTCATTCAACAGCTTTCATGAGCCTGAGCTTTCAATATTGGCATTGTGAAAAACATCCTGCACGTCGTCCAGGTCTTCCAGCACATCCAGCAACCGCTGCATGCGCAGGGCATCGTCACCGGCAAGGTCCACCATGTTTTCAGGGCGCATGGTAATTTCGGCCAGATCGGGCTTGAAGCCGGCTTTTTCAAGCGCATTTTTGACCACTTCAAATGCGGGGAAAGCCGTCAGCACTTCGATGGCGCCATCGTCGCCGGTGATCACGTCATCTGCGCCAGATTCGAGCGCCGCATCCATCAGCTTGTCTTCATTGGTGCCAGGCGCAAACACCAGTTGCCCGCAGTGTCTGAACTGG
>JANMCB010000395.1:0-9537 GCA_031360805.1 Rhodoferax sp. | reverse complement strand
CACGATGGCCAGGTAGTCGCCCCGCAATCGCAAGGTGGGCGCGCCCAGCAGAACACCTAAAAACCCGGCGATCGCAGCGGCGGCCGGGATCACGATCCACAGGGGCGTATGCACACCGTTGGGGAACATGGCGGCAAACAGCGGGAAAGTGTCAGAAAGGTGCGGCGACGCCATCAGCCCGAACATGTAGGCACCGATGGCGAAGAAGGCGACATAGCCCAAGTCCAGCAAACCGGCGTAGCCCACCACAATGTTCAGCCCCAGGGACAGCAGGATGTACAGCAAGGCCATGTCGGCAATGCGCACCCAGGCGATGCCAAAGCCTTGCAGCAGCAATGGCAACACCAGCAAGCCGGAGGCGGCGATCAGGATGGCGATCAGTCTCGTTTTTGAATTCATGATGACTCCTCAGGCCCGATCCGCCACCCGTTCACCCAGCAGCCCGGAGGGTCGCAAGGTGAGCACGATGATCAGCACAATGAACGCAAAAATATCCGAGTAATGGCTGCCCAGCACGCCGCCCGTCAAGGCGCCAATGTAGCCCGCGCCGATGGCCTCGATCAACCCGAGCAGAATGCCACCCACCACCGCACCTGCCAGGTTGCCAATACCACCAAACACCGCTGCGGTAAACGCCTTGAGCCCTGGCAGAAAGCCCATGGTGTGGTTGACAGTACCGTAATTGGCGGCCCACATCACACCCGCAATGGCAGCCAAGACTGCGCCAATCAGGAACGTGGCCGAAATCACCATATCTGGCTTCACACCCATGAGCGACGCCACGCGCGGGTTCTCGGCCGTGGCGCGCATGGCACGCCCCAGCTTGGTGCGATTAACCACCCACATCAAAATGGCGAGGGACACCGCTGTCATGCCCAGAATCAGGATTTGCGTGGTGGTGATCACCGCGCCACCCACGTTGAAGGGCACACTGGGCAAAAGGTTAGGGTAGGGTTTGTAGTTGGGTTTCCAGATGATCATGGCCAGCGTTTGAAGCAGCAGCGACATGCCAATGGCGGTAATCAACGGTGCCAGTTTGGGGCTGTTGCGCAAGGGCCTGTAGGCAACCTTTTCGATCACGTAGTTCAGCACGGCAGCCACCACGCAGGCGATCAGCATGGCAATCAGGAGAATGGCCCAGCCGGGCGTACCGGGCATGGATTCGCGCATCATTCCGATGATGCTCCAGCTGGTCAGCGCACCGACCATCAGCACGTCGCCATGCGCAAAATTGATCAGGTTGATGATGCCGTAGACCATGGTGTAGCCCAGCGCCACCAAGGCGTACATGCTGCCCAATACCAGACCGTTGATGATCTGCTGGATCAAGGTATCCATTGAGTTTTCTCCGATTATTTGTCAACACTCACGACCCGCAAACTGAAGTCATGGCATGGCCTTGTGGGTCGCCTGCCTTCACATGCAAGAAACCCGCCAAGGCTGTGACGTTGGCGGGCTGATGCTGCGAATTGTAGCCACGGCCCGGTCGAAAGTCGGTGGCACCAAGGCCGGGTATACCCTTCTATGCAAGTCGTCGTCAAGGCGCCTTCTGGTTGCGACTTTTCAACTCACGCAGTTTCTCGGCAATCCGAATTTCGAGCCCACGTTCCACCGGGCGGTAGAAGGCTGGTTCGGCCATGCCATCGGGCAGATAGCGCTCACCCGCAGCGAACCCGCCCTCCTCATCGTGTGCATAGCGGTAGTTCTTGCCGTAGTCCAGCGCTTTCATCAACTTGGTCGGTGCGTTGCGCAGGTGCATGGGCACGGGGCGCGTGCCGTCCTGCTTGATGAATGCCTTGACCTCATTGAAGGCTTTGTAGACTGCATTGGACTTGGGCGCCATCGCCAGGTAGATCACGCATTCGGCCAATGCCAGCTCGCCCTCGGGCGTGCCCAGCCGTTCGTAAACCTCGGCCGAATCCAGCGCCAGGCGAAGCGCGCGCGGATCGGCCAGGCCAATGTCCTCACTGGCCATGCGAATCAGCCGCCGGGCCATGTAACGCGGGTCGGCTCCACCGTCAAGCATGCGCATGAACCAGTACAGCGAGGCATCCGGGTCCGAACCGCGCACCGATTTATGCAGGGCAGAAATGGTGTCATAAAACTGGTCGCCCCCTTTGTCGTACCGACGCATGCGTTCGCCCAGCACCTTGAGCAGCCAGACGTCGCTGATTTCGACCTGCTTCTCCTGAGCCGCCGCGACGGCCAGCGTCTCCAGCGTGTTGAGCAAGCGGCGCGCATCACCATCTGCAAATGACACCAGCCGGTCAACCGCCACAGCCTCGATGGCCGGTATGGCCCCGATCGCCAATGCGCGTGTCACGATCTGCTCAAGCTCAGCTGCGTTCAGCGGCTGCAGCACATACACCGCAGCGCGCGACAAGAGGGCAGAGTTCACTTCAAACGAAGGGTTCTCGGTGGTGGCGCCAATGAAGGTGAACAGACCGCTTTCGACATGCGGCAAAAACGCGTCCTGCTGGCTCTTGTTGAAACGGTGAACTTCGTCGACAAACACGATCGTGCGACGCGTGCCTTGCGCGCCTTGTCGGCTTGGTTGTCCACGGGCCACCTCGGCCCGCTCGACCGCCTCGCGGATGTCCTTGACGCCGCCCAACACGGCGCTGATGGTGATGAACTGCGCATCAAACGCATCTGCCATCAGGCGCGCAATGGTGGTCTTTCCAGTGCCTGGCGGCCCCCAAAGAATGCAGCTGTGCGGCTGGCCGGATTCAAATGCGATGCGCAGCGGCAAGCCCACACCCAAAAGATGCTGCTGCCCAATGACCTCACCAAGGACTTTAGGGCGAAGGCGTTCGGCCAGCGGCTGGTGGCTCTGTGTGGCGGCGTTCATTGGGCAATATTGTGTCAGGAACACCATTTCGAACGAAGTCCACATGCCCGCCCAATTCCAATCCGCACCCGGCCAACGTCCCAACATCATCTTCATCGTCGCCGACGACCTGGGTTTTGCCGACCTGGGCTGTTATGGCGGTCAACCGGCCCACTTTGGTGCCGTGTCGCCGGTGCTGGATCAACTGCCCGCGAGGGGCATCAAATTCACCCAAGGGTATTCCAACTCGCCGGTCTGTTCGCCAACCCGTTTTGCCCTGATGACGGCGCGCTACCAGTACCGCCTGCGCGGCGTTGCTGAAGAACCGATCAGTGGACTATGTGCAGCGCATGGCACCGGGTGCCAAGACGGGTACACCATGCTCGACGCTGCGGGCACCAAACCCAACGCAGAGCATCCGCTGGATGGCGTTTCAATGTTGCCCGTGCTGCGCGATTCATCGCACCGGTTTGCCCGGCTGCTGCACTGGCGCATGAACCACCGCGGCCAGCGTGCCCTGCGCTATGGCGATTGGAAATACCTGCGGGTGGACGGCAACGATTACCTGTTCAACATCACCGATGATGAGCGCGAACGCGCGAACCACGGCAATCCATCCTGCAACTTCAGCAATTCTGCTGGCGTGCCGCCACCGGCCTCGAGTGACAGCTTGCCAATGCGCTCCAGAACGTCAGGCAGCTTCAATGTCTCCTTGTTTTGATCTCGATCCAAGGCTGAAGGCGTCAATTCGGCTCAAACAGGCGAAGTGTCTGGCCACCGAGCCATGTGCTTGCATCGGCCAGGTCGAGTATCACGTCAAAGTGATTGCGTTCAGGAATTTCTGCGGTTTCACACGGTATTCCGGCCGCCATCAGCGCGTGCGCAAACTCGCGGCTCTGGCGTTTGAATTCATCGGTTTCAACGGCTCCCCAAAACACCCGCGTTGGAGGGAAGCCCGCCAGCGGCAACAGCATGGGGCTGACCTGAAGTGCTGCGCTTGCGTCCAGCCCCAGTGCGATATTGATCGATGTGCCCACCAGGGGTTCCAAATCAAAAATGCCCGACACCAATACCGCCGCGCGAATCCGAACTGGCGCGCTGGCATCGGCGGCTTGCCACCCTGGCCACGCCACCATGGCGGCGAGATGCGCACCGGCTGAGCTTCCCGCCACCACGATGTTTTGGGGATCGAAGCCCAAAGCGCCAGCCTGACGAACCAGGCACACCATGGCAGCGCGGCACTCTTCGACAATCTCGGCCACCGATGCTTGCGGCGCCAGGCTGTAGTCAATCGCCGCAAACGCCTGCCCGCGCTGTATGCAGCCGCTGGCGGCGAAGAGTGAGTTGTGCGCCGACAGCTCCTGCCAATAGCCGCCGTGAATAAAAACCAGCAAGCCGGGTTTGGCCTCTGGCTGAACCTTCGCTGCGGGAAGGCACAAGTCAATGCGCTGTGCAGGCTTGGGGCCATAACGCACTTCCTTCCAGGTGCCGCCCATTTCACTGCATTTCAAAAATGCCTTACGACTTTGGGCTTTGTAAGCGGCGATGAAGGGCTGGTAATTGCCGCCAATGCAGGAACTGGGTGAGTATTCGCGCTCCAGATCGGGTGCGGACAGGGACTTCCAGTTGCTATTTGCCACCATCCCGGCAACCGGGGAAGACTCTTGATTCATAGCGGACCGTTCAAGATGTCGCCAAAGCGCCAAATACAGTCAAACTAAATTTGGAAAAAATCACAATGCTACTTAATTTATAGCAATAAACTTATATCACACGAGGGCTAGATGCCAATTTCATCGATATTTTGCCGAAATTCACAGAAAATCGGGTCAATTTCCCATAATTTGATATCGCGGGTGATATCAGTTCGCCTTTCAGGTGCACCGACGGAGGGTTGCCGCCCAAGCTTCAAAAATTGACTACTGCCGCACCACGTCGGCCCCGGCTGGCGGCTTGAAGGCGAAAGTCGAGGCGTCCATGGGCAGATTGGTTTCGAAGGCGCCGAAGCTCATGCGCGAGTTCTGGCCGAAGCTGTCCAAAATATCAAGTGCGGCCAGCGCACCGGCGCGAAACCCTATTCGCACGTTTTGCACCTGGTTGTCCCTGGTTTTTGGGGTTGCACTGACCCATTCCAGGCCATCTTTCGCAGCTTCAGCGGCCAGCGTGAAGTCAGCCTGCAAAGCCCGCAAGTCGGGCGCAGAGGCAATCAGCGCCGCCGGAGTAGCGTTGAGCACCTGTGACTGCTTGCGTGCGGTGACCTGGTTCAGGTCAACGTCATACAGCCACAAGGTGGTGCCATCTGCCACGATGCTTTGTTCGAACGGCTTTTTGTAGACAAACTTGAACTGCCCGGGGCGTGAAAACTCGAACGTGCCACTGGAGGTTTTGACGCGCGGAGTTTGCCCGTCTCTGGCAGGTGACGTGACGACCTGAGTGAAATCGGCGCGGCCGGTCTTGACCGTTTTGACAAAGGCTTCCAGGCTTTCCAGAGCGCCCGCCTGCACGGCAAAAGCGGCGACAGCCCAGGCAGCGACTGCAAAAGTTCGAATCAGCTTTTTCAAGATCATCCCTTCAAGATCAGCCTTCTGCGCGCGCCGGCACCAGAATCTCCCGCTGGCCGTTGGTGCTCATGGCGCTCACCATGCCGGCTTTCTCCATGTCTTCCACCAGCCGAGCCGCACGGTTGTAGCCGATCTTCAAATGCCGCTGAACCAGTGAAATGCTGGCTTTGCGGTTCTTCAACACAACTTCAACGGCCTGGTCGTACATCGGGTCTTTTTCGCCGCCGCCATTGCCACCAGCGCCGTCGCCGAGCAGGTCGTCGTCGCCATCGACAGTACCGCCTTCGAGCACGCCTTCAATGTAGTTCGGCTCACCCTGGGACTTGAGGTAAGCCACCACGCGGTGAACCTCTTCATCGCTGACAAATGCGCCATGCACGCGAATCGGCAAACCTGTGCCACTGGGCATGTAAAGCATGTCACCCATGCCCAGCAGGGCTTCTGCGCCCATTTGGTCAAGAATGGTGCGGCTGTCGATTTTGCTGCTGACCTGAAATGCGATGCGGGTCGGAATATTGGCCTTGATGAGTCCGGTAATCACATCCACACTTGGGCGCTGCGTCGCCAAAATCAAGTGGATGCCAGCCGCACGGGCTTTTTGTGCCAGCCGGGCGATCAGTTCCTCAATCTTCTTGCCCACCACCATCATCAGGTCGGCCAGTTCGTCAATCACCACCACAATATGTGGCAGCCGGTCCAGGGGCTCTGGCGCTTCGGGCGTCAAGCTGAAGGGGTTGTAGACAAACTCACCGCGCGCCTTGGCATCATCAATCTTGACGTTATAGCCGGCCAGATTGCGCACCCCCATCTTGCTCAACAGTTTGTAGCGCCGCTCCATCTCGGCCACGCACCAGGTCAGGCCATGTGCGGCCTGGCGCATGTCGGTCACTACTGGTGCCAGCAAGTGCGGAATGCCTTCGTAGACCGACATTTCCAGCATTTTGGGGTCGATCATCAAAAGCCGAACATCCCGCGCTTCAGCTTTGTACAGCAGGCTCAAAATCATGGCGTTGATGCCGACCGATTTGCCCGACCCCGTGGTGCCCGCCACCAGCACGTGCGGCATTTTGGCCAAATCCGCCACCACCGGGTTGCCAATGATGTCCTTGCCAAGCCCCATCGTCAGCAACGATTTTCCGTCGTTGTAGATTTGCGAGCCCAATATTTCCGACAGCTTGATGGACTGGCGTTTCGCGTTCGGCAACTCCAGCGCCATGTAGTTTTTGCCGGGAATAGTCTCGACCACGCGAATCGAGACCAGGCTCAGGCTGCGGGCCAAATCCTTGGCCAGGCCGACGATCTGCGAGCCCTTAACGCCGGTTGCAGGCTCAATCTCATAGCGCGTGATCACCGGGCCCGGCTGGGCCAGAACCACGCGCACTTCCACGCCAAAGTCTTTCAACTTCTTTTCGATCATGCGGCTGGTCATCTCCAGCGTTTCGGGAGCAACGGTTTCCTGGCGCACGTGCGCGCCGTCCAGCAAATCAACCTGTGGCAGCTTGCTGTCGGGCATTTCGGAGAACAGGGGTTTCTGCCGCTCCTTGGCAACGCGTTCGCTTTTGGGCAAATCAACCAGCACGGGTTCAATCATCACCGGCCTGGGGTGATGCACTGCAATGACTTCGCGCTCTTCAATCACCACTTCATCGCGCTCGCGCGCCGCCTGCTGGCCCAAAGCCAGGTCTTCCGCAATCTCGCGTTTTTCACGGCGCGATTCGACCAGCGAATGCATCCACGCACCGATGCGCTCGGCAACATGCGTCCAGGAAAAACGGAAAGCCAGCGCCGACCCGACCACGCCCAGCGCAATTGCCACCAGACCTGACCCGGCAAAACCCAACCACTTGACGCCCAGTGGGCCAATCATGTAACCCAATGCGCCACCCGCATGGCCGGGCATGAAATTCTCGACCCGGTAAAGGCGCGACCATTCCAGTGCGGTGCTGGCACACATCAGCATGGCAAGACCAATCCAGAACGCCAGGCGCGTGGACGAAAATTTTGGCGGACCCGGGTTGCCGGGCTCACCCTCAGAGCGGGTCCCGGCGGACGCTGACTGGACGCCGCGCAGCCAGCGCGCCAGCCCCGCCAACCAGCGCATCAGGCCGACCGCAACACACCACCACACCGAAAGCCCAAACAGGAAGTAGCTGATATCGGCCAGCCACGCCCCGAACTTGCCGGCACGGTTGAGCACCGTTGTGGCTGACCCGGTGGTCGACCAGGCCGCATCCTGCGCGGAGTAGCTCAGCAAGGCCAGGAGCCAAAGCGCCAGCAGGACGAAGCCGATGACCAGCCCGGCCTCGCCCGCCAGGCGCCCCAAACCGATGCGCAGTGGCGACTCGTCGTTTCGTGTGGAATTCAGTGTGTTGAGTGAGTAGGTCATCAGCAAATTTAACGTGGCACTTTGCGCCGTTCATGGACCAGCACGGAGCCGTCCGCCCGGGTTTCAATGAACCCCTGCTCTTCAAAGTCCTTCATGACCCGGCTGACCATCTCACGGGATGCGCCGACCATTTTTGCGATGTCCTGCCGGGAGATCTTGTCGCGGATGACGCGCACATCCTCCGGGCCTGGCACTGGAACGCCACTGTCCAGCAGCACATTGGCCACCCGCCCGTAGACACCCAAGAGGGCAAGCGATTCAATTTTACGGTCCGCGCTTCGAAGCCGCTGCACCAGGCCTTTCATGACCGCTGCGACGGTGGCGGAATTCTCCAGCAGGCAGCGCGTGAAGTCTTCGCCGCCCAGCACCAGCGCGTCGGTTTGAACCTCGGCCTCGACGTTGGCGGAATGGGGTTCCTGGTCAATCAGGCTCATCTCGCCGATGTGGTCGCCGGGGTGCAAGGTGGCCAAAATGACTTCACGGGCCTTGCTGTCTGTCACGACGACACGGGCACGACCGGCCAGAATGATGTAAAGCGCGTCGCATTTCTTGCCCTGCTCCACGATCAGCTCGCCACGGCGGAACCGTCGCTTGTCCACGGCGCTGGCCAGCGACTCGGCCTGCGCCGGCGTCAGCATGGTAAACAATGGCACCCGACGGATAAGGTCAAGATTGGTCAACATCGACATCTGATAATCCTTTCAACGCAATGATCCTGGACAGATCGTTTTTATAATCGCCTTGTCTCCGAACAACGCCAGCGTCTGCGCTTGTGCCACAAGGCTTGATATGGCGCGGTTCGATCCAAACTGTACACGGGCTTTGGTGTTTCGGCGCTTCCCGGTTCAGACTATTCACAAAGGTTTACCCATATGTCCCCTTCCCGACACGCCAAAGTGCTGATTCTCGGCTCCGGTCCCGCTGGCTATACGGCTGCTGTCTATGCCGCGCGCGCCAACCTGAATCCGGTTCTGATCACGGGAATCGCCCAGGGCGGGCAGTTGATGACCACCACCGATGTCGACAACTGGCCTGCGGACGTGCATGGCGTTCAAGGCCCGGAACTGATGCAGCGCTTCCTGGAACATGCGCAGCGCTTCAACACCGAGGTGCTGTTCGACCACATCAGCGCGGTTGATCTGAGCCACCGCCCTTTCACTTTGACGGGCGACAGTGGCCAGTACACCTGCGATTCACTGATCATTGCGACCGGCGCATCGGCCAAGTACCTTGGGTTGCCGTCCGAAACCGCCTTCATGGGCCGTGGCGTTTCCGGCTGCGCGACCTGCGACGGCTTTTTCTACCGCAATGAGATTTGCTGCGTGGTGGGCGGTGGCAATACCGCCGTTGAAGAAGCACTTTACCTCTCCAACATCGCCAGCAAGGTCTATCTGGTTCACCGGCGCGACAAATTCAAGGCCGAAGCGATCCTGATCGACAAAATGATGGAAAAGGTCAAAGCCGGGAAGATTGATCTCAAGACCTTCAAGACGCTGGATGAGGTGCTGGGCGATGCCACGGGCGTGACCGGAATCCGGCTGAAAAGCACTGTCAATGGAAGCACTGAAGATGTCACGCTCAAGGGCTGTTTCATTGCCATCGGGCATGCGCCCAACACTGAGATTTTCCAGGGCCAGCTTGAAATGGCCGGTGGTTACATCGAGACCCAATCGGGCTTGAAGGGATTTGCCACCATGACCAGCGTGCCGGGCGTGTTTGCCGCAGGCGACGTGCAGGACCACATTTACCGCCAGGCCATT